>JAFVOG010000092.1 GCA_017505945.1 Clostridia bacterium | reverse complement strand
CTTAAAGAAATCCACAAAAAGGGTTTGCTTTACAAAGGACACAAAATTGTGCCTTATTGTCCCCGTTGCGGAACAGCGCTGTCTTCTCACGAAGTGGCGCAAGGCTATAAGGACGTAAAACAAACGACGGCGTTTGTGAAATTCAAGGTAAAGGGCGAAGAGAATATGTATATTCTCGCTTGGACCACCACGCCTTGGACGCTCCCGTCCAACGTTGCACTGTGTATGAATCCCGAATTCGATTACGTCGAAGTAAAAATGGACGAAACGGGCGAAAGATACGTTTTGGCGTAAGGTTTGCTTGCTTCCGTGCTCGGCGAAGAAGGGTACACGGTACTTTCCAAAAAGAAGGGTACGGAATATGAATACGTGGAATACGAACCGTTATATCCGTACGGCAAAGCAGTTTTCAACTATCGCGAAAAATCGCATTTCGTAACATGTGATTCGTACGTTACACTTTCCGACGGTACGGGTGTCGTACACAGTGCGCCTGCGTTTGGTGAAGACGACTATAAAGTGGGTAAGAGATACAATTTGCCCGTTGTGCAACTCATCAATGAAGAAGGCAAATTCCCTGCCGGCTGTGGAGAACTTGCGGGTATGGGGGCACAATCCGCCGACCCTGTGGTCATTAAGGATTTGAAAACGCGCGGTTTGCTCTTAAAACCGCTGGAAATCACGCACAGCTATCCGTTCTGTTGGCGTTGCGATACACCGCTTATCTATTATGCGCGTTCCAGCTGGTTTATCAAGGTTACGGCAATCAAGGATAGATTGATTGAGGCAAACCGCTCGGTAAACTGGATACCCGACACCATCAAAGAAGGTCGTATGGGTAACTTCTTGGAAAACGTAATCGACTGGGGACTTTCGCGCGATAGATACTGGGGTACGCCCCTGCCCGTATGGGTATGTCCCGACTGTGGCGAAATCGAAGTTATCGGTTCTCGTCAAGAGCTCGTGGAAAAATGCGGAGCAAAAGCGGATATCGAACTGCACCGCCCGTATTTGGACGACTTAACGTGTACCTGTGCAAAGTGCGGTGGCAAAATGCGCCGTACGCCCGAAGTTATCGACTGCTGGTTCGACTCTGGCTCTATGCCGTTTGCGCAATACCATTACCCGTTTGAAAATAAGGAATTGTTCCACCAAACGTTCCCCGCGGACTTTATTTCGGAAGCGGTGGACCAAACGCGCGGTTGGTTCTATACCTTGCTCGTTATTTCTACGTTGCTCTTTGATAAAGCACCGTTTAGAAACTGTATCGTGCTTGGACACGTCAACGATAAAAACGGTGTCAAGATGTCCAAACATAAGGGTAACGTCGTTGACCCTTGGACTATTTTGGATAAACAAGGTGCCGATGCCGTACGTTGGTATTTTTACACTTCGTCCGCGCCTTGGCTTCCGTCCCGTTTCTATCCCGAAGCGGTAAGCGAAGCGCAAAGAAAGTATATGGGTACGGTTTGGAATACGTACGCGTTCTTCTGCTTGTACGCGGATATCGACGGTTATAACCCTGCCGAATTCGATTTGAAAAAATGCAAGCTTTCCTTAATGGATAAATGGATTTTGTCCAAGCTGAACACACTTATCGACACGGTAGATAAAAACTTGGAAGTATATAATATTACGGACAGCGCACGTGCGTTACAAGACTTTGCGGATATTCTCTCCAACTGGTACGTTCGTCGTGGTCGTGATAGATACTGGGGTAGTAGTATGACGGAAGACAAAGCGGCGGCATACACCGTGCTTTGGCACGTGCTGGTAACGTTTGCTAAACTCACCGCACCGTACACGCCGTTTATCGCGGAAGAAATGTATTTGAACTTAGTACCCAACTTCTTTAAGGACGCACCGAAATCCGTACACCTTTGTTCGTTCCCCGAATACGACGCTACTATGGTGGATACGCAACTCGAAAAGGGGATGGACACGGTACTTGACATTGTAAACTTGGGTAGGTCGGCAAGAAACACGGGCAACGTGAAAAACCGTCAACCGCTCAGTGAAATGTACGTTGTAACGGCACGCGCGGAAGATTTAGACGAAGGGTTGAAAGCGATTGCTTTGGACGAATTGAATATTAAATCGTATAAGACGGCGGAAGACGCAAGCGAATTTATTTCGTATAAGCTCAAACCCCAACTCAAAACACTTGGTCCTAAATACGGCAAAAAGCTCGGCGCAATTTCCGCGTTCTTGGCTACTTGCGATGCGAAGAAAGTGGTGGACGCCGTTCGTGGCGGTGGTTCGTACGTAATGGATACGGACAGCGAAGTTACGCTTACCGAAGACGACTTGCAAATTTTCACTGAAAGTAAAGCAGGCTTTATCTCCGCAAGCGATAAAGGGGTAACCGTTGCGCTCAACACGACGCTCACGGAAGAACTGATTGTCGAAGGGATTGAAAGAGAACTCGTTTCCAAAATCCAAACGATGAGAAAAGAAGCGGATTTCCAAATTACGGATAGAATTCTTATATATTATAATAATGTAAAAGGCAAAATCCTTTCCGTATTGCAAAAAGGTGCGTACTTGGAAGACGTTTTGGCGGTCAGCGCAACCGAAGGGGACGCGGACGGCTATAAGAAAGAAGTAGATGTCAATGGTGAAAAGGTTACGTTGGTCTTGGTTAAAGCGGAAAAATAAGATTTTTTGAAATTTTTTGTAAAAAAAGCGAAAAAGGGAATAAAAAACGTTTGACAAGACAAAAATAAAATGGTAATATAATCAAGCTGTCGCGAAAAACTCGCTGTCAACGCAAAAAATTTGAAAAAACTTGAAAAAAGTTTTGAAAAATGGTAAAAAACAGTTGACAAAGAGTAAAGCGTTGTGTTATTATATACAAGCTGTCGCGCGAGAAGAGCGGTGGCCCAAGCCGGAAAGCTTGGAAAAAGCAGATTAAAAATAGAATAAGAAAGAAATGAGATTTATTTGACAAACAAGCAAATAGAAGGTAATTTCCGTTAATTTTTTAGAAGTACTGAAAGTACGACCTAAAAAGCAAAGTCAGCAAAGAGATAACAAAGTTAGAGCCGTTGTTACTCGGAGACGAGTAACGACTTTAAACAATTAAACTTAAGAGTTTGATTCTGGCTCAGGATGAACGCTG
>JAFVOG010000091.1 GCA_017505945.1 Clostridia bacterium | reverse complement strand
GGGAATAGAATGGTATCGTTGATATCTCGTTCTTCTAAAGGCGTGGGAATGCGTGATTATATAAAAACACTGCCTGAATTAAAATATTTAGAAGAAAAAACTTTTGCGCAAGGTGATATAATCAAAACTTTAATCACTTGCGAAAACGGTGAGTTAATCGAATTAACTTTAGATACGACGTTGCCTCGTTATTATTCGAGAGAGTTGACAGTTCGCGGAACGCAAGGATTTTATTCTATGGACAACAATAGCGTATTTCTAAACTCGGATATAGTAAGTCAAGGCGAGACGTTGGATAGAGCGAACATAAAGGACCTTTTTAAAAATAGTGAAAAGAAATATTACAAATATTTGCCTTCGGATTGGAAAAACGTGACGGAAGAAATTATTCAAGCTGGACATGGCGGAATGGACTATTTTGAGTTTAAGGCTTTTGCTGATTGCTTGTTGTCGGGAAAGGAAATGCCGATTGACGTATATGACGCAGTGGCTTGGATGTGTATAACATATTTATCCGAGCGTTCGTTAAAGACGGGTATGGCACAAGAAATACCAGATTTCACAAACGGGAAGTATAAAGCCCGTTTACCTAAAGACGTAATGGATTTCCCGAGAATAGAAGAGTAAATTATGAATAAACGTATGGTGTTATCCGCGTTCGCAGACGAATATGCGGACAATTTAATAGAACAATGCCAAGAATTAAATAATTTGGGTATTTCTTATATGGAAATGCGTGGGGTAAACGGAAAGAACGTTTCCGTGCTTTCTAAAACGGAAGTACGGGAAGCGAAAAAAGTGCTTGCAGACTACGGCGTAAAAGTGTCAAGTATCGGTTCACCCTTGGGTAAACTTAAATTAGACAGTGATTTGGTTGGACATTTGGAAACGGCAAAACGGGTGTTTGAAACGGCAAATGAGCTCGACGCAAAGAATATCCGTATATTCTCTTTTTACCTTCCCGATGGAAAAACGAGAGAAGAATGTAAAGGGCAGGTGTTTGACGAACTTGAAAAAATTGTTAAATTGTCTGAAGAATACGGTCTAACGCTTTGCCATGAAAACGAAGCCTTAATTTACGGTGAAAGTCCCGAAAAGTGTGTTGAGCTTTTGGAATATTTCGGTAGTAGAATGAAAGCTGTTTTAGATATGGGGAATTTTGTATTAGATGGATATAACCCTTGGGAAGCATATAAGCTTTTAAGAAAGCATATTGAATATTTTCATATAAAAGACGCGTTATATGCAGGGGCTATCGTGCCAGCAGGGAAAGGCGAAGCACAGATTAAAAGAATTTTAGACGATTATAAAGTAAATGGAGAGAAAGATACTTTTATCACGTTGGAACCGCATTTGCAAACGTTTAGCGGATTAAATGCATTGGTGGGTAAAACATTTGATAATCCCTATAAATATGAAAACCAACAAGTGGCGTTTGCCGACGCGGTGTCGAAATTAAAGGAGTTGTTATGAAAAGTTATAAAGTAGATAAACTCAACGTAGCGATTTACGAAAATAGAACTTTGATGGGCGAGGCGGCGGCAAGAGATATCAAGGCGAAAATTGCGCAGTTGCTTTCTCAAAAGCAAGAAATCAATATGATTTTCGCGGCGGCGCCGTCGCAAAACGACGTTTTGAAAGCGCTTGTAGAAGATAAAGAAATCGAGTGGAATAGGGTAAACGCGTACCATATGGACGAATATATTGGTTTGGACAAGGATGCACCGCAAGGCTTTGGGAATTTCTTAAAAGCGCAAATCTTTAGTTTAGTGCCGTTTAAAAGTGTAAAATATATAGATATTTCCACGACAAATCCCGAAGAAGAAGCGGAAAGATACGGAAAACTGTTGGACGAAAACCCTACGGATATCGTCATTATGGGCATCGGTGAAAACGGTCATATTGCGTTCAACGATCCCCCCGTGGCAGACTTTAACGACAAAAAAACGGTAAAGCCTGTGAAATTAGACGAAGTTTGTCGTCAACAACAAGTCAACGACGGTTGCTTTGCGACGATAAATGACGTGCCTACGCACGCAATGACGCTTACCGTGCCCACGCTTGTACGCGCGCCGTATCTTTTCTGTATCGTACCTGCGCCGACAAAGGCGAAAGCGGTATATGAAACTCTCAACGGAAACGTTGACGAGCATTGCCCTGCAAGCATTTTAAGAACGCACGAGAACGCGAAATTGTATTTAGACGACCAAAGTTCGAAATTGTTATGATCAAGATAAAAAGCGATAAAATTATCGTCGGCGAAAGTATATTCGACGGATACGTGTACGTAGAAAACGGCAGAATTACGGAAGTAACGCAAGAAGAAAAGCCCGTAGAAAAGGAATATGATTATACGGGCAAATACGTAAGCGCAGGGTTTATCGATATGCACACGCACGGCGCAGGTGGTTACGCGTTTATGAACAGTACGGTGGACGATGTAATAAAGGGCTGTGATTATCACTTGCAACACGGTACGACGAGTATTGTCCCCACAATATCGGCAGGCGAGTTTGAAACAATGAAACAAGCCGTAATCAATATCCATAAGGCGAAGAATAAAACGAAAGGAAACATTCTCGGTGCGCATTTGGAAGGTCCTTACCTTTCGCCTAAGCAGGCAGGTGCGCAATGTCCCGTATTTATCACACCGCCGAAAAGGGAAGATTACGAAAGCCTGATTGAAGAATACGGAGAAAGCATTACCCGTTGGACGTACGCGCCCGAAAACGACGAAAACGGGGCGTTTTGCAAGTATCTCACGGAGCATAATATAATTGCATCGGCTGGGCATACGGACGCAAAGTATAAAGATATGCAGGTGGCGATTGAAAACGGTTGCAACCTTATCACACATTTATATTCGTGTACTTCGACGGTAACGCGAGAATATGGTTTCCGCGCTCTTGGCGTCATTGAAAGCGCGTATTTACATGATGAATTGTACGTAGAAATCATAGCCGATGGAAAGCATTTGCCCCCCGATCTTATCAAATTGATTATTAAAATCAAGGGAACGGACAAAGTCGCACTGATAACCGATAGTCTTGAAATTGCCGG
>JAFVOG010000090.1 GCA_017505945.1 Clostridia bacterium | reverse complement strand
CGTGGATGGTTGAGAAATAATCCTACGGCTCAGTACATTTCCGTTTCTCAAAACGATTGTAGGGGCGAATGTTTGTGCGAAAACTGCAAAGCGATAAAAAAAGACGGTAACGCGTCCGACTTAATTATTTCGTTTGTCAATAAATTTGCCCGTGCAATAAGGGAAGAATTCCCCAAAGTAAAAGTACAAACGCTAGCCTATCATTACACGATAGACCCGCCTAAATATGAAATTCCCGAAGAAAACGTCGTGGTAATGGTAGCACCGATATGGTCGTGTGAAAATCATGCAGTAACGGACGAAACCTGCGGAGCAAATAAAAAATTTGTGGCACAATTAGACGGTTGGCGGAAATTAACGGATAATGTGTATATATGGAAATATTTTAATGATTTTTCTTATTATTTAACACCTTTTCAATGTCTAAACTCGCAAAGTGAAAACTTTAATTACTATGCTAAAAAAGGCGTAAAAGGTTTCTTTGTTGAAGGTGCTCACGCAGGGGAAACGACGGATTTTTGCGAGTTAAAGGCATACCTTTTAGCGAAACTTATATATAATCCCGAAATGACGAAAAAAGAGTACGGTGAACTTATAAAAGAGTTTTGCGTATGTTATTACGGTGAAGTGGCTGGTAAGCAAATGTTGAAGTATTTGCGCTTGTTAATAGCGGTAACGCGAGATTCGCATTATGATTGCTACCCCGCGCCCTATACGGTAATTTCAACTTCTCCGAATAAAAAACAAAATGATAAGTATTTTATCCGAAAAGCAAAATTACTCTTTGATACCGCGCTAAAAAACACGGAAAGCAAAGTAAAAAGAAAAAGAATAGAAAAAGAATATATTGCCGTTTTATATTTTAGCTTATATACTAATTTTGAAAACGATATGCTCAACGCAAGTATCGCAAAACGCAAAAAAATTCTTGAAGAGCAAGCATTCTTATTTTCGTTGATTGATAAATATAAGATAAAAGTTGTAAGACCGATTACTAGTGGCATTTTAGTAAAAAAACATAATAGGAGGATATTATGAAAAAATTTTTAAGTATTATTTTGGCAGGATTGTTGTGTGTACCGACGTTTCTTTTTGTCGGTTGTACCGAAAGTGAAAAACGCGACGATTCAAAAACGCAGTTGGATATTTCTTACTTTGCGGGTGGTTTTGGTGAAACTTGGATAAATCAAGCAAAAACCGAATTTGAAGAAAAGTACAAAGACTTTTCTTTTGAAGAGGGGAAACAGGGTGTACAAATATGGATTGACCCCAACAAATCCGCGACGGATACGCTTTCGGCTAATATTCAAGCCGGAACGAATTTAAGAGATTTGTATTTGACGGCAGGAGGAACCGCTTTGCGTGGGTTAATCAAAAAAGATTTGATTGAAGACATAACGGATGTCTATAAAGCGAAACCCGATGGTGAGAACGGTAAAACAATTGAAGAGAAATTGTTGCAACAAAAGAACTTCCTGTCTGTATATGGAAACGGCGTAGATAAATATTATGCGTTGCCTTATACGCAAGCGATTATAGGGTTCGTGTTTGATTACGACCTTTTTGTGCAAAGAGAATGGTTGAATTTTGCAAAAGCATCCGACACAACCGCGTTGGACGAGCAAGGCTTTACCTACACACAGTCCACGACCAATTACGGAACGAGTGTGTTAGTAATGGAAAATTACAGCGGAACGGAAAAAATTACCTACGAAAAGGGCGATGCAATTTTAACGGCAGGTAAGGATGGTAAATTTGGTACGCACGACGATGGACAACCGCAAAATATAGATGAGTGGAATAATATGGTTCAACTTATTTATGCTACGGAAGGAACAAAGCCGTTTATTTTTGCGAGGTCGCAACCCGATTATATGAATCCGCTCGCAGAAGCTATTTTTGCGCAGTATGATGGGATTGAAAATTTTGAGATTACTTATGATTACGACGGTACTTATACGAAACCTTCTACGGGTGAAGAAACACCAATCACGCTTGAAACGGGCTATAAAACCTTTGAATTTGAAGGAAGAGAAATAGCGTTAAAGTTCCTTGAGGATAATTTGGGTGTGGAAGATTATATGCATCCCTCTTCGGATAAGCTTAGCCGTAGTGCAATCGATATTCAAAGCGATTATGTTTTAGGTTATAGAGCAACTGCACTCAATCCTTTATCCGCGATACTTGTAGAGGGTATTTGGTGGGAAAATGAGGCGCGTGGCTTATTTAACTCGTTGGCTGAAGCGGGTGAGAAAGATAGAGCATACGGCGCAAGGGATTATAGATATATGCTCTATCCTGCGTTTGAAAACCAAAAGGGTATTGACGGCAATGGCAACGGAACGGTATTTTCCAGTTTTGAAGACGGTAATATGTTTATACGAAAAGGCGCAAAAGATGGGGCAAAAGTAGCGGCAAAGAGATTTATTGAATTTATTACTACTGATGACTGGCTTGCAAAATTTACTATCATGACGGGTGGTATGCGTCCGTTTGATTATACTTTGACGGCGGAGCAATACGATGGGTTAACCTCTTTCCAACAACACACTTGGAATATTTATCATGACAGCGAAAATTATAAAGTAGTTATGCCCACCTTAATGCAATACGCGCAACCGATAAATTACGCGTCGTCTGCAACAGTACATAGATGGGGAACGAAAATCGGTAATTTTAGTTATAACGCTGTAATTACGGGTTTGTTGGCAAATGCGAGCACGGCAGCTAAATATTATGCTGGTATGACAGAAGTTTACTCGGCACAAATGTGGAGCAATTTAGTAAGTTCTATTATGTAATGAGGTAGGATATGATAAGAAATAAAAGACAGACGATAGCGAAAAACATTTTCGTATATGGTATGTTAGCGTATCCAATATTGCAATTCGTTGTATTTTGGTTTAGCAAAAACATAACAACGATAACGATGGCGTTTAAGACGGTAGAAAATGGACAAGAAGTTTTTGCAGGATTGACAAATTTTTCGGAGCTTCTTTCAAGATTTAAGACGGAAAAACTGTTTCAAATAAGCTTAAAGAATTCCATCTTGAACTTTATACTGGCGTTTGTTATTAGCGTACCATTATACATTATATTTTCCTATTATATCTTCAAAAAATGTTTTGGTTCGCGGACGTTGCAGTTTATGATGATGATACCGAAAATTGTATCAAGCATCATTATGGTACTTATATTCAAGCGAGTTGTAGAAGACATTTTACCGATGCTTTTTTATTCGGTAAATCCAGAGTTTCCCAACCTATTAAAAGACGGTCGTTATGCGTTTTGGACACAGTTAGTCTTTAATATTTGGCTTTCGTTTTCAACAAATATCTTGATATATCCGAATGCAATGAATGCAATTTCGCCTGAAGTTATCGAAAGCGCAAGACTTGACGGGGTAAATATGTGGCAAGAATTATGGTATATTATTATTCCGCATATATTCCCTACATTCTCTACGTTCTTCATAACGAATTGTACAACTCTTTTTGTGTCGCCAGCTTCGTTGGTTACTTTCTATTACTATGATAAATGTCCGCCCGAAGCGTATAATATGGGCTACTATATGATGGTAACGGTAATGAGAAATACGGGTAGTAGGGCAATGCAATGTTTTGCGTCGGCAGGAAGTCTTGCCTTGACGATAATTACTGTGCCAATCGCTATGACGGCAAAGTGGGCGCTTGAAAAATATGGACCGAAGGAGGAATAAACCGTGAATGCAGAATTTAAGAAGAGCGAAAAAATTTGCATATGGATTATTTTTACCGTAATGGGACTTCTTGCCCTGTCCATAATGTTGCCGGTTTTTTGGGCTATATACGCATCCTTTAAGGGGCGTTTGGATTATGCTTTTGACCCAGTTTCTTTTCCCAAGAAAATGATGTGGGAAAACTACGTAAAAATATACGAGCATTTGAAAGTTAGTGTAACAACAGAAAGTGGACAAAAGCAGGTGGACTTTGCAGGTATGTTTACCAACAGCGTCGTATATTCTTCGCTTGAAAGTCTTATGTCCGTGCTTATGCCTGGAGTTTTGGGGTATATCGTGGCAATGTATCGCTTTAAGGGCAGAGAGTTTATTCAAGGCTTAAATGTGTTTATTATGACTATACCCATTATCACCTCGTTAGCGGCATCGTTAAGAGTCTTGAAGAATTTTGGGATTTACGATAATATGCTACTGTATGTGTTTACACAAAATGGCGCATTTGGTTTTAATTTCTTGCTCTTTTACGGCGCGTTTAAGGGGTTATCTTGGACATATGCGGAAGCGGCATTTTTAGACGGCGCAGGGCATTTTAAGGTTATGGTAAAAATTATGTGGCCCATGATGTTGCCCACCTTTGCAATGATGTTCGTGCTTTCGTTTGTAAGCTCTTGGAATACCTATGAAACCTTCTTAATTTACTTGCCCAGTTTCCCCAATTTATTCTTGGGTATGTACTACTACCAAAACAGCGCAAGTATAAATTATGCCACACCGCCAGAAATCCTTGCAGGTCTAATTTTAGTGGCAATACCTTCGGGGATATTGTACGCAAGCTCGCAAAAGTTGTTAAGGTCCCGCTTTATTATAGGTGGTATAAAAGGCTAAAATAGTACGCTTTAACTTTTCACCTTTATTAATGTGGTATATGGCACGATAGAGCAAGAATGCGACAGGATAAATGTGGAAAAAAGGCGGAATTTGTGATAAAATTAAAACAAGAAATTATATATTAAGGAGGCTCTACAAAACAATGAAAAAACTGTATCAACAACCCACTATTACGCAAATTGCATTTGAGGAAGAAGACGTAATTAGAACGTCAACACCCTTGGCTGAAGAAGACTTCTTCGTGTTTGAAGAATAAGGAGGACAGAAAAATGACAAAGAAAATCAAGAAAAATTCTCTTATTGCATTAGGCGCGCTTTTGGCGCTTACCTTGCCCGTTAGCGTTTCGTTGTTGCAAGCAAGCGCAGACGATACGCAAACGACGGTTACGCCCGTAGCGATTGAAGAGGCAAACTTCGCAATGGACGAAGGCGCTGCTGCAAGACTTGCCGCAACCGACAATTATGGCTTGAAGTTTAGCGCAACGCTTAGCGAAAGCGACTATAAAGGAATTATGGCAAACACCGCTTATACCGACGTGGAATTCGGTATGTTGGTTATGCCCTTTGACTACGTAGCAAAATACGGCGAATTGAGCAAAAAGAATGTATTTGAAACCCCTGTATACGATTGGGCTACTTACAACGGCACCGATTGGGATTATACAAGTGCAGGCAAAACGAGAATTATCAACGTTTCTTCCAGCGTAATGCAAGTGGCGAAAGACGGTAGCTACTATATCGAAGGTGCAGTAAAGAAAATTCTTCCCGATAATATTGCAAGAGATTTCATTGGCCGTGCGTATATCAAATATACCGAAGGCGCCGAAGTGAAATACGAAATGGCGGATTGGTATGACACGCAAGAATCTAACAACGTTCGTTCGATTGCGTACGTAGCGCAAATGGCGATTGCTGACAATGGTCCCGACGCTTGCTCGACAACGGATAAAGACTGGATGCAAGCAAACTACGTGGACAAAGTGTTGGTTGACGAAACCAAAGCCGACTATGCGTATATCGATAGAAGTAAAACGGTTAGCGAACATACCTTTACGACGCCTGCAAACGCAACGGCGCTTCGCGTAACGACGGAAGACTATAGTGCCGTACCTTTCACGGCAACGGACGGCGGATTTACACTTACGGAAGACCTGATTGCAGGCGGTTTAACGGCAAGCGTTCTTAAAAAAGGCGAAAACACCGTGTACGTGCATACGGTAGATACCACGGGCGCAACTCCCGTTTATAAAGTGTATAAAGAATGTATCGTTATTGCAGATAAAGTGTTAATGCAATCGGAATTTACGGGTACGCTTGGCGGACCCGCAGTAAAAGCACTTTTTTATCCCTATTATACAGGATATATCGTATTAGGTGAAGATATCGATATGGGTAATTGTACTTATCGTGTATTCTCGGATTCTGAATCTATAGGCGGGGTATTGAAGGGTACTTTTGACGGCAGAGGACATAAATTAACAGTACGCTTGAGTGTATCTAGGGCGAGCTTCCTTGCGAAAAATTATGGTACCATACAAAATATGTTTGTGGATATAATAGGTACTGACAAAAAAGCTGAATATCACGGTTTTATAGACGAAAATTATGGCAATGTAAACAATGTAATGGCAAAATTAACATATAAATGCGCTCCTAACGCAGGCTATGGCGGTACATTGGTTGGGCACAATATGTCCGGTGGCACGGTTACGAATTGTATCGGTGAAGTAGGCACTGCGTCCACTTATAGCAATTTTCAAGTCGGGACAATCGTTGGTTCAGATTTGAACGGTGGCCATGTGAATGTCGTTCGTTATTGCTATGGTATAACGAATGGTTTTACGTCGGGCAACCAAAGCAACGGGAAAGAGGTTGTATTGAGCTCGACTTCTGGCTCATGTTGTGATGTGAATACCTGCGAAGTTTACGAAAACTATTCGGTATTCACGGAAGATGTTACTTCCTTGCCTGCAGCGGACGGTTGGTCTAAATTCTGGAGCTTATCTAACGGAACCTTAAAGCTTGGTAACAATGTTATTTATACGCCTGCAACGGTGTAAATGTACAATAACTTAACAAGCAAACGATATACAGGCAATTTTTGAGAAAAAATTGCCTGTATATTCTGTAAAGTATATTAGGATGGTAAATACAATGTTCAAAAAAGAGTTTTTATTTGGCGTTTCTACAGCTGCTGCGCAAGTGGAGGGTGATGATGGAACGCAAGGGCGTGGAAAATCGATTTGGGATACTTTTTGTGACGAAGGGAGAATATATAAAAATCAAACGGCGAAAATTTCCGTTGACCATTATAATCGTTATGAAGAAGATATTAACTTAATGGCGGATTTAGGGGTAAATGCCTACCGTTTTTCTACTTCGTGGTCGCGCTTGTTGCCTGAGGGTATAGGTGCGGTAAATCAAAAAGGCATTGATTTTTACAATAGACTTATTGATACGCTGTTGAAAAAAAATATTCAACCTATTTTAACTTTATATCATTGGGATTTACCGCAAGCGCTTTCAGAAAAAGGCGGTTTTGAAAATCCCGATTTTGTAAAATGGTTTACGGAATATTCCGCGCTCGTTGCCGATAAATACGGCGATAGATTAAAGACGGTTATTTCCTTTAACGAGCCTATCAACATAATCAACAGTGGTTATAAATCGGGGGTATTTGCGCCTGGAAAGCAATTAGGCGACGAAGGGATATTAAAGTGTATTTTACATATGCACAAAGCGCACGGCGAATGCTCGCAAATTTTGCGAGCGAAAATAAAAGATTTGCAGTTAGGGTTGGCGGTTAGCACTTTTGAAGAATATCCAGTTGCCACCGACGAAAAAACGCTTGCTTGCGCGAAGAAGAGATTCTTTGAAAAGGATAATCCTGCGGAATCGGTGGATGTGTATTTAGACCCGTTATATTTTGGGGAATACCCTAAGCGTATTTATGAAAAGTATCCTGCATTCCAAGAAGTGGCAGAAAAAGCCGATTTGAAAAAGTACGTAGGAAATACGAATATTATTGGTTATAACAATTATAGCGGTATGCCGATTGATTCGCGTGGGGAAGAAGTGAAAAACTATCTTTTAGCAGAATATACGGATATGTGCGGTACGGTTGACCCTAACGGTATGTATTGGGGAATTAAGTTTTTGACGGAACGCTATAAATCGCCGTTGTATATCACCGAAAACGGTGTTGCTACGCAAGATTGGATGTTTGACGACGGAAAAGTCCACGACGTCAATAGGTGTGAATATTTGAAACGCCATTTGGCTGTGGTTAGTAAGCTTTTAGAAGAAAAAATGGATATTAGGGGCTATTTTGTTTGGAGCTTTACCGATAATTTCGAGTGGATTTTCGGGTATTCCAAACGCTTTGGTTTGGTACATATCAATTACGAAACATTAAAGCGTACGCCCAAGGATTCGTATTATTGGTATCAAGAGTTTATTGCAAAAAATAAAACAACGAAGTGATAATATTATGGATATAATTAAACTGTTAAAACAAATGTCGTTAAAACAAAAATTGGCGCAAATCTCGCAATATAATGCGAAGTGCTTACATCTTGGCTCGAACGGGGAAATTACAGGTCCAGCGCTTAATTTAGCTTTGACGAAAGAAGATATCGTTTCCGTTGGCTCTACGCTTAGCTTTGTAGGGGCAAAAGAAATGATTGAAATGCAAAGGGAACACCTTGCAAACGACCCTAATCAAATTCCCTTATTATTTATGCAAGATGTGGTGCACGGTTATAAAACTATTTATCCTGTGCCTTTGTCGATTGGTGCTACTTTTGATACGGCAGTCGCGGAAGCATGTTGCGAAATGGCATCGGAAGAAATGAGTGTCGGGGGTGTAAACGTCGCGTTTGCGCCTATGGTGGATTTGGCTCGTGATCCGCGTTGGGGCACCGATTTCATCTACTACAGTACGGTCAAGTTCTGTTTCTTCACCGGACATATATAATTCCATCTTCTTGCCTAATTTTTTCTG
>JAFVOG010000089.1 GCA_017505945.1 Clostridia bacterium | reverse complement strand
TTGCCTATGATAGTGAAACGTTTTAAGCCACAGTCGCAAACGATAATCAATGCAGTTATCATTATTTTAGCCGTTTTACTGTTTTTGTATAGAATTAGCACTTCTGACCTTCTTCCTTACGTGTTGTGTTTTTAACTATATATTTATAGAATAGAGGATGCAATGATAGAGATAATCAACAAATCACAATGTAACGGCTGTCATGCCTGCGCGTCGGTATGTCCCAAACAGTGTATTTCCATGCAAACGGACAACGAAGGCTTTTTATATCCCCAAGTGGATAGTTCCAAGTGTACGCGTTGCGGACTTTGTGAAAAAATTTGTCCCGTTCTACATAAAAAACCGATAGACGAAACTATGTTGCCTAAGGCGTATGCGGCGTATAATATCGATGAAGAAATACGGATGCAAAGTTCATCTGGTGGTTTATTCACTTTGTTCGCAACGGCCATTATCCACCGAGGCGGTGTGGTTTTTGGTGCAAGCTTTCACGATGATTTTTCCGTAGAACACAGTTTTACGGAAAGTGTGGAAGGGTTAGCAAAATTCCGTGGCTCGAAATATGTGCAAAGTAAAATAGGGGATAGTTATAAGCAGGCGGAAACGTTCTTACAACAAGGCAGGTGGGTATTGTTTACGGGAACGCCTTGCCAAATCGGTGGGTTGTATGCATATTTAAGACGTGACTACGATACGCTATTGACGCAAGATATTATTTGTCACGGAGTTCCGTCGCCACTCGTTTGGCAAAAGTATTTGGATGAGAAACGTAAAGAAAATAAAACAATTTCTGCGGTATCATTTCGTGATAAAGAAAAGGGCTGGAAACAGTTTTCGATGGCGATAACGTTTGCCAATGGAATAAGATACAGCAAAACGTTGGGTGTGGATTCAATGATGCGAGTATTTTTATCCGATTGGTGTTTACGTCCATCTTGTCACGATTGTGCTTACAAAACGAAAAATCGCCATAGTGATATTACGTTGGCAGACTATTGGGGAATAGAAAAAGTGCATTTGGAAATGTTTGACGACAAGGGCACGTCTTTGTTATTAGTGCATACTCCCAAGGGTGAAGCTTTTTTAAGGAACTAAGCGAACGGATGATTTGGCTGGAAACGCCAACAGATACGGCTTTGTTGTATAATCAAGCAATTGTAAAATCCGCAAAAATGCCCGATAAGCGAAACACTTTTATGCGAGATATAGAGAAGAAATCGTTTAGTCATGCGTTAAAGAATAATGAGCCCAAAAAACCTTCCACACTGCGAAGATATCTTTCTGCTATAAAACGTAAATTATTCCGTAAATAAGAAAACAGCCGACTGTGCGTCGGCTGTTTTTTAATCGAAATATCCTTTATAAACGATACGGTGCTTACTATCAGGAAATAGATACTTATGCAAATCTACAAAATAATCGTCCGTCATACTGGCGATATAATCGACGACGATTTGGTTGTATTCCGTTTCTTCGTAGGGGATAAGCCTACGTTGTTTGTAATACGGCTTATTTAGGTAAGCGATATGGTGTGTAAAGACGGGAGAAGACGTATTGCCGTTTTTCAAATCGACAAGCAATTTTTCATATAATTCCGCCGTCATGATTTCCAGCACGCTTTCGTAGCTTTTTACTTGTTCGTTACCATAAATGGTTTGGTAGTTATCCGCTTTGGCTTTTTTTAGGGCGGTAAAATGTTTTTCGTCCATTTTAATAAACGGTTGCCCATAGCTGTGTTCTAAGATGTTAACCATCAAATTATTGACGATTTCCGCGTTGATTTTCCCTATGCCCGAATCTTCAAAATCGTCTGCGGAAAGAAGCTTGTTGTTTTCCGCGTCGTGCCTGTCTTTTCCTAAATACGCGATAATATCCGAGATGCGCATTACACATCCTTCCAAAGTGGAAGGGACAAGTTTTTTAACGTATTCTGCGTCTTGGTAGCAACGTTCTATTTGTACGTCAAATTCGGCAAACGAAGTTAATTCTACGGGGCGGTATTCACGCAATTCTAACTCCCCGTTATGCGCGGCAATACCGTTTAACGTTTGCAGGGAAACGTTTAATGGGAATAGCGTATCTAAAACGCGTACGGAGTGAATATTATGAGCAAAGCGCCTACCCGTGTGCTCGGCGAGTTGTTTATCCAAAAATCGTTCGCCTGCGTGTCCAAACGGGGTGTGCCCGATATCGTGACCAAGGGCAATTGCCTCGATTAAGTCCATATTGAGCCCAAGCGTTTTACCTATCGTGCGTGCGATACGGGAGACGAGTTGCACGTGTAACGCTCTACGGGTGATATCGTCGTTTTTATATAGGGAAAAAACCTGTGTTTTATCCGTATAGCGATTATAATAGGGGCAGTTGACAATTTTGTCAATGTCACGCACAAATGCACCGCGCCAAACGGTTGCGGTGTCGTTGGTAGCAGGGTTGCGCCGTATTACGTTGCGTTCGTTAAAAGCTAAACGGGGAGTGTTACCCGTTTGTAAATCCAGACGGATGCGTTCTTCCGTTTCTTTCGTTAAATTTTCATAATAAGCCATACGTCGTTTCCTTTACGCTATATAGTATAACATAATTCCTTAAAAAAAGCAAGGATATAAATTTTGAATTATTGACAAATGCGATATCGTATGTTATACTTATCATAACACAAAAGATGAGGTTTGGTATGGCAAGCGTAACGGTGCGTGGTACGACGTTTTCATTTTTTCCCCAAAAGAAACCTTTACTTTGGGAGGGGAATTTTCTTAATATGAAAATATCGGTAGAAAACGAGTTCATACATTATGAAAATGTGAAAAATCGTTGTAGCTTTGAAGAAGTGGAATGGTTATGCATTTCTTTGCATCGTTTAATAGCAGGCGGATGTAGAACGGCTCGTTATTTTCGCATAGAAGGCGCACATATGTCCGTTGCAATAGACCCTGGAATCAAAAATGCGGAAAATTGTTCGAGAGAACTTTTGCGCGCTGCGGATTATACGGTAACGATTTCTATGGTAATGTATTCGCAAAATGCGGAAAAATTGATGGATGGTGGTTATACGCTCGTATTGAATAGGGAAGATATTATTGCTTTTGCAAGTGGATTGAGAGCGGACTTAGCTGAGTATGAGAACTCCCTTTCCAAACGCCACGGGAAATACTTGTTTGTCGGCGTTAGTCCACAAGGGTATAAAGGCTGTATGTATTGGTATTTCGATCCCACCAACAAGACAAAACCAAACACGTTTGTCTGGGTGCGAATGGGTAACCATAAAACGTTACAGCTTGTCTATGTGGATAGTGTACGAAGATACAACGACTATAATACGCCTTGTGACGTCAACGGACCTAAACGCGTGTTAAAGCAAGCGACAGCCGAAGACGTATTGCAAGCGAAAGAAATTTGGAAAGAATAAAACAACCGCCAAACGTTAGCGTTTGGCGGTATCTTTTTGCAACGATTCGGCAAGTTCTTGCATTTCTTTTTCTCTATGGCTGGGGAAAATGATAACGTGTGCTTTGCGTTTAGATTGCCCGTTTTCCATCGCGTCGAAACAGGAAAGCTGAAAATGTTTGCACACCTCTTTCGACGCCTCGTCAACGACAAAGATATTCGATAGCGGTGCACGATAATAAGGCACGCCGTTTTTTTCTAAAAGCGAGGCAAAAAGGCGTATATTTTCGGCGTATAATCCGTCGTTTTCTTCGCGTAACTGCTCTTGAACGTGATTATATAACGCATAGGCAGGTATCGAACGAGAGCCTGAAACGGTAGTATCCGTTTGTCCGATGTACGCAATTTTTTGTCCCATCGGTTTATGGGTGGCTACAAAGACCGATTTTACGTCTGGAAAGCCTACGTATTTATGCAGGCTTACGGAAACGGAGTGTATGCCCCGCTGTTTTGCATTCAGTAGTAACGGCGCGTCCTTTTGTGAGTTAGGAATACCACCGAACAGTGCCGCATCTACGTGAATATAATAAGGGATATTTTCGCTTTTTAAGAAGCGGACGACGGCGTCCACGTCGTCACACTCACCGTATTTTGTCGTGCCGTGCGTCAATACTAAGTTAGCGGGCGAGCCGTCTTTTTGGTAATTCGCTTTGATTTGTTGGAATAATACGTCCAAATTTAATTTGTCGTTGGCAGTAGTGGGGATTTCTACGTGGCGGTACACCTTCGCGTATTTTTCCACCGAATAATGCGCCGATTGCGAATAATATAAAATTCCGTTCGGATTTTTCAAAAAAGCTAAGACGATACCGCAAGAATTGCTTTCCGAACCGCCACTTGTGACGTAACCCCAAAAGTTATCTCCCATACCAAACTTTTCAGCGTACAATCCCACGATACGCTTTTCCATATCCTTGGTATCCATTGCATAATTGCCACGTTCTTCAATGTCACCGCAATTATTAGCAAAAGGCGCGCGGTAATGCAAAGAAAGCAAATACTGCGTGCGAGCGGAAAGGGGATAGCGGTAGGACGGATAGCCGAACATATAACGGCTGGACTCTTCCTTTTCTTGATAAAAGGCTTGTGCGTCCTGTATGAGGGTGTCTTTCAAATCCGCTTGTGTTTGTTGGTCGATTATTTGTTTCATAAGATACTCTTTAGCGTGTAATACGTAAAAAGTATAGCATAACTTTTACGTTTTTTCAACCGTTTTTTCGTGGGTTTGTAAACTTTTCCAACGCCGATTAAAAAGTATTGACAACCGTCGGTATAATGTGGTACAATAAAAAAACGGAGGGCGAATGATGAAAAAGTTGCCGTTGACAATACTATGCGTTGCGCTTGCCCTGTTTTGTGCATCTGCTTGTGGGGAGGGCAACGGGGATTTTTCGTCCGATTCTTCTCCGAGTAGCATTTCGGAAAGTGTGGTGGATAGCGAAAGTTCGATGGACTCTGGCGACAGTCAGTCTTCTTCGGAAATGCAAGCAGAACAATATGAAATTTTTTATCAAGGCGTAAATAGTTACGACCTGTCCGCTTTGGAAATTCCTACTGCGATGATGCCGTCAAGTCGTGCGTATCCCGATAAATATACCATAGGGGAAAGGGTGCTTATCGATGATTTGCAATATCTTATCACTCCGTCCAAAGAATACGAATTTTTAGGTTATTTTTCCGATGCGGAGTGTACGGTTGCTTTTACTGGAGTTGACGAAGAAACAACGGGAAACGTTACCGTTTATGCATTGATTAGGGTGTCGCACAATACGCCCAACGTTTAATTTTACAATTTCATAAAGCAAAGCGGTACGCTTTTTGCGAAAAGCGTTTAATAGGGAAGAGAGAAATCGGGAAACCGAGTTGCTCCGTTGCCCCCGCAACCGTAGGAATATCCGCGCACGTTCACTGATAATCGGGAAGGACGTCCGCGACGAAAGTAAGGATATTGTAAACCGGGAGACCTGCCCTTTGCTTTGATATCGTCTTTCCGAGGGGATGCGGAAAAACACGATAGAAAACCGCCGTTTGGGCGGTATTTCGCGTTGTATTTTTGCCTGCATTCGATTGAATGCAGGTTTTATTTTGGAGGTTTTTATGAAAGGTAAAGTGGCTGTTTTTCTGGCAACGTTGTGTAGTCTTGTTGCAGTATGCATAGGGCTTGTTGCTTGTCAAAAAGGCGAAGCGCAAGACGTGGTTATCGTGGTGGAAAACGCCACGCAAGAGCAAACGTTGCTTTCGTATATGCAAGACTTGCAAGAAGACAACCAGCTTTCGTTTACGTTGCAAAACGGTATGGTGACGAAAATGAACGGCACGTCAAATTCGACGAATTCGTACTGGATGTTATATACGACGGATACGGAAAATGCAAATTCGGCTTGGGGTACGTACGAATATAACGGACAAACGCTTGGCAGTGCTATAAGCGGAGCGGAAACGCTTGTGGTAAAAAACGGCGAAACGTACGTATGGACGTACCAAACGTTTTAATAGGGCAGGTGTGCGTTGAATAACGAAAAGAAGACCAAGAAATCCATATTGCGTTCGGCGAAAGAATGTGCGTATATAGCGACGTTCGTTGCGCTGATGATAGCCTTGCAATTTGCTTTTAGTGCGGTTGCAGGGTTAGAGCTCGTTACAGCGCTTTTTATGGGGTATGCGTTTGTAATGGGTGCTGTGCGTGGCGCGGTAGTGGGTACTTGCTTTTCGCTTTTAAGACAACTGGTTTTCGGCTTTTTTCCCAACGTCCTCGCGCTGTATTTACTGTACTATAACTTGTTTGCTTTGGGGGTTGGGTTGCTTGGTAAAGCGGTAGGGACTTGGCACTTACAATGGAAGACGCTACTTGTTATTTTGGTGGCTTGTATATTTACCGCTGTGTTTACTCTTTTAGACGACGTGATTTCTCCGCTTTGGTTTGGTTACACGGCGGAAATGACAAAGGCGTACTTTTTTGCGTCGCTTGCCGTAATGGTTCCGCAAATCGTGTGCGTCGCGATATCGACAGCACTGTTATTTATTCCGCTGGAAAAGACGTTTGTATATTTGAAAACGAGATTGAAATAATATGACTGCAATATAAATGGGATAGAATTGCATTTCCCAAGATTGTATTTTGGGAAATTTTACAATTGTAAAATTAGTTCTTTGACAAAAAATAGATTTTATAATACAATTATATAAAAAGAAAAATCACTTTGGTTTTCCAAAGTGATTTTTTTATTATTGAAAGACTTAATTTGAGCAAGAAAAGACGGGGCTTTCGCTACGCTCAAAGAAAATCAAAGATTTTCCGAACCTTACAGGGTTCTCGTCCCTTAATCCAAGCAAAAAAGACATACCCAAAGGTATGTCTTCTTCGCTGGTGGACGATCAGGGGGCTTTCGCTACGCTCAAAGAAAATCAAGATTTTCCGAACCTTACAGGGTTCTCGTCCCTTAATCCAAGCAAAAAGACATACCCAAAGGTATGTCTTTCGCTGGTGGACGATCAGGGACTCGAACCCTGGGCCCACTGATTAAGAGTC
>JAFVOG010000088.1 GCA_017505945.1 Clostridia bacterium | reverse complement strand
TGGGGTAAAACGCATATACGCAGGGCTTTGCGCCGCCGCGAACGTCACTTCCCCCGTCGCATCCGCAAGCAGTGCGTAACCCTTTGCGCAAAAGAAAACGGGTACGCCGTACGAAAAGGCGTTGGCTCTAATCAGCACTTGTTCAATCCCTTCTATGCGCTCGTACGCGCACACGATAAAATCGCTACCGCAAAGTGCCAAACTCTTAAATATGTCGGGGAAAAAGATATCGTTCCCCACCACAACCCCCATTTTGCCGATTTTCGTTTCAAATACACGCAAGGACGCTCCACTTCCCACTTCCCCGTCGATTACGTGTAGCATATCCGCCACGCCGATAATTCGCCCGTCTTCCGCCACCACAGCCGACTTGCGCTTGTGTCCGCGCGTTTGCGTTATGCAACCGCTGACCACGATACAGTTTCCTCTCTTGGAAAGCGTTGCCAAGCTTTCAAACGACGACGTTTCGCCTTTGAGTTCCTTCTCGTACGAAACTTCCCCCAACCCGTCAAAAGAAAACGTGATAAGTTCGGGCTGTTCCCCATCCCAAACCGAAGATTGTCGCAATGCCGAAAAGCCGTCCACCGTACCTTCGTTTACAAAACAAATCCGCATACCGCACCCCCACAAAGTACAATATGCAACCACACAAAAAAAGGTACGCAAAACTATTTTTTTTCATATTCTGTATAAACGGGCGCTGAGTTAGCAATACTTATACAATCAATAAAAAGGAGTGTATTCGTATGTTTTTTTGGGGTATTGCACTTGGGTTTATCGTCGGCGCTAATTTCGGCGTAATGGTGTTTGCACTGCTGAAAATAAGCCGTCGTTAAAACCCGAATTTTACATAAAAAAATAAGTAACGCAAATACTTACGGTATGCGTTACTTATTTTTGCGTATTTTTACGGCTTTCGCGCTACTTTGCTCTTGCTCGGCTTGTGGCGTTTCGAGCCCTACTCCGCCCACCGAAAGCATACCAAACGAAAGTTTTAGCGCAACGGAAATTGCGCAAGACAACACTCTACTTCCCAGCGCGAATCCAAAGTTTTGGGACGTAGAAAACATCGACGTGTCCCAAGTAAAAACGTATAATAAGTTTGTTGCGCTCACCTTCGACGACGCGCCTACTTCTAAACTGGAAGAACTGCTGTCCGTGTTTGCCACCTTCAACGAAGAAAACCCCGACTGCGTTGCCACTGCTACTCTATTTTGCAACGGCTGTTTGTTGAATAACGCTACCTTACACACTTTGACGGCAAGTTGGACTTTGGGGTGGGAGCTTGGCAATCACACCTATTCCCACGCCGATTGTAGCAAGCTTTCCCCACAACAATTACAAGAAGAATTGCATTTGACAGACGCCTTGCTTCACGGTATAGACGGCAAAGACAAGCACCTATTCCGTCCACCGTTTGGAAATTTGAACGACGAACAAAAAACGCAAATCCTAACGCCTATACTATACTGGACGGTAGATACGTTAGACTGGACGGGGATATCCGCCAAACGTATCGTACAAACGACGCTTGACGGCATTTACGACGGCGCAATCGTGTTACTGCACGACGGGTATCCGCAAACGGTACAGGCAGTAAAAGCACTACTCCCTGCCTTAAAGGAACGGGGTTATCAGGCGGTAACCATATCGCAACTATCCAAGCTAAACGCTTGCCCGTTAAAAAACGGCGGTGCGTATATTCGTGCAAGAAAACACCGAACCTATTAGGGTTCGGTGCCTTTTTATATCCTTTCTATTGCTATATACACAATATTTTTCGTATCTTCGGTTACCTTCACTTGGTCTGCAATTTCCACACCGCATACAGCATAAATAGTGTGTTCATCCGCAATAAGCGGTAAGTATTTCCGTTCTTCCACGTCGATTTTACGTTCGTTAAACAGCTTTTTCAACGTTTTCGTACGTCCGCCGAACACGCGGATTTCGTCCCCGTCTTTTCTAAAACGAAACGTCGCGCATTTCGGCACTTTATCCCCGTCAATGCGTAAAATGGGCATATCCGTAGGGGGAATATGGGTTTCGTCGGTATATAAGGTCACCACGTACCTGCCCCCGTCAAAGCGCCCGTCCTTATAATATTTAGGCAAAGTAACCAGCGTGGGCAATTCTTCTTTGAGATACAACACAATACCGTTACCCGTTTTTCTCGCGCGCACGTTTTGGGGCATACAAAGAGAGGCACCACGTTGTTTTTGTTGCAAATCAAACAGCAGTTGTAAATGCAAACGGGTATAATCGCGCTCTACCCCAAGTCCTTTCAATGCCGTTACGCAAGCGCGGTAAAAAATAGGCGTATCTTTGCAAAAGAAAATAAAATATTTATTGTGATTTGGTTTTGATAAAATACGTTCGCTTTGCCTATACAAATACGCGTCGTCTTCCCCTGCTATTTGCGCAAAACGTACCAAATTCTCCACCGCGCCAGGCACGGCGTCTTCTAATAGGGGCAACACGTCCAACCTAATTTTATTGCGCGTAGCGTCGCGCATTGCGTTTGTGGAGTCTTCGCAAAAAGTAAGCCCGTTTTCTTGTGCGTACCTTTGAATATCCGCTTTAGACCAGTCTAAAAAAGGGCGGAGAATATATTCCTTTTCCTGCGCCATACCTTGCGCGCCCGTAAGCGAAGTACCGCGCGCCAAACGGAACAGCACCGTCTCCGCCTCGTCGTTTTTATGGTGTGCCGTTGCGATATAATCGGCTTTACCGCCCTTGATAAGCCGTGCAAAGCTTTGCATACGAAACCGCCTTGCCGACGTTTCTACACTGCATTTTTCGCGTTCGGCTTTCGCTAAACAATCTTCCCGAAATACAGTAAGCTCCAACCCGTATTGTTTGCAAAGTTCTTCTACAAACTGCATATCGCGTACGCTTTCTTTATCGCGAATCCCGTGTTCGCAGTGTACTACGCAAAGCTCGTAACCAAATTCCTTTTGGCGTTTTTGCATATAGTCAAGTAGCGATACCGAATCGATACCGCCCGACACCGCTACGCATATACGCTTGTCTTGAAATCTGGTAAAATCCATATTACTCCTTTACGGCAAGTCGATTTCGTATAAATCTTTCGCCGGTAATTTCTTCGTGGAACTTTGCACGAACTTTTTCACTTCCGCCGTTGCCTTTTCAATGGATACGTTCGTACCTGCCCCCGCTACGCAACCGCCAGGGCAAGCCATACCTTCAATAAGACACCCGTCCTTTTTTCCCATCTTGGCAAGCAGTAGCATCTTCTTGCACTCAGACAGACCTTCCGCGTGTTCGATTTTTACTTCCACGTCGGGGTAATATTCCTGCACGCATTGTTCAATCGCGGCTGCAACGCCACCTGCTATGGCATAACCACGCCCTGCGCCCGTCGCTTCGTGAATAGAACGTTCGCCTTTATACTTACTAAAATCAATATCCTTGGCATCAAAAATGCCTGCCAGTTCTTCAAACGTGATAACGAAATCCACGTCACTTCTCACCGTTTTACGCGAAGCCTCTAATTTTTTCGCCGCGCAAGGCCCGATAAACACCACGCGTGCCTCGGGGGTGCGTTGCTTAATTCTGCGCGCCGTGGCTACCATAGGCGTCAACGATTGCGAAACTTTATCAATCATTTGAGGGAATTGCTTTTTAGCAAGCATTGCCCACGCAGGACAGCACGACGTAAGCAAGAACGGCAATTTTCCGCCTACAACTTCGTCCACGTATTGATGCGCTTCGGTGGCAGCCGCTACGTCCGCACCGCTTGCCACTTCGTGTACTTCCTTAAATCCGATTTCAAGAAGCGCGCCTTTGATAATGGCAGGGGTAATTCCTTCCCCGAATTGCCCCATAATTGCAGGCGCAACTTCCGCAACTACGTAATCTCCTTTACGAATCGCACGGATAAGCTGGAAAATTTGCGATTTGTCCGCGATTGCACCGAACGGACAGCTAACCATACATTGACCGCAACCCACACATTTGTCGTTGTCTATCTTGGCTCTACCCAACTCGTCCGTCGTCACCGCACCTATACCGCACGCCTTGGAACAAGGACGTTCTTTATGCGCAATCGCGTCGTACGGACAAGCCTTTTTACACTTGCCACATTTAATG
>JAFVOG010000087.1 GCA_017505945.1 Clostridia bacterium | reverse complement strand
ACGAACTTAGGCTCGGTGGTCATTACCGTCTTCCCCGACGCCGATTGTGGCAGTTCGTCCGTCATTACGGTGCGCTTTGCCTTGGGCGCAGTGGGAATAACCAGCGTTTCCATAAACCGTTTGATAAACGTCGATTTTCCTGTGCGCACAGGGCCTACTACTCCCACGTAAATTTCCCCGTTCGTACGCTTTGCAATATCTTCGTAAACGTTATACTTTTCCATCTATACCTCCTATCCTTGCGAGAAAATAAATTCGTTGCATAAAAAAACTCCGCAGGCAAACCTTACGGTTTACTATATGCAGAGCAATTTTCGATTATGTGCAATTTTTTAATTTCTGTCAGGGTCGGTATTGATAGCTTTCTTGCTACTTGCTTCTTCTACGGCGATATAATCTTTATCCCCCGTAAAATCTCTCGGCTCGGTATATTCACCGCCAAGCGCTTCGATTGCGTATTTGAGTTCTTGGAATTCCACAAAGCCGATACTTCTATCTTCAATTTTTTGCAAAAGCGTAGGCAAAGCGCGTTCGTCCCCGTACGCAGCCAAATAGCTTGCGCGCATAGGCGTTTGTTCGCCCGTCAAAAACGCGTCCATAAGTACGGTATATACCTTGTCGTCTCGCGTCTTTACACGGGACAAAATTTCCAGCATATATTCCTTACCCAAGCCCTTTTCATACGCTTGTAACGCACGTTCTTTCATTTCGTCTGCGTGCGTTTTGAAAACGTCCGTAATATCACTGCGGATATCTTCGTCCGCACCGCCGTTTACAAGCAAAGAAAAATACGTATCGTACGCCTCGACGTTATCGCCGATAAGGTTCAGCGCGTACGCCACTTCCGCCAAATCGTCAGAACGTAACAGCGGGATTAACGTTTGCGTTGCACCGCGATTTTCTATTTCCGTACACAAAAACTCGGGCGTGGGTACGTCTTCTCTTATATGCGCACGCAAGCATTCGACAAGCTCTTCGTTCGACATTTTTGCATAGTATTCTTTGGGAGTACATTTGATTTTTGCTACGTACGTATCCCCGAATTTACGGTACAATTTAGGAATCATATCTTCCCATTGCTTTTCGGTGTATTTTTGTTTATTTTCTTCCATTAAACGCGTCAATTTCACGTCGAACATCATATCAAAATCGATAAGTTTCATTTTTTTATCCTTCTTTTTCGTCTTTTTCTTGTTTGTCTTGTGCCGTTTGGGTAAGCAACGCTTGCACCTTTTCGGGATTGCCGTCGAACATAGCGCATACCGCTTCCAAACCGCCGTAAATTTCTTTAATCCCCGACGATACGAATATCGCGCAAGCCAAGTCGTCTTCGCTGTCGATACAATCGAGTACGCCTCGCGCCTGCATATCCTTATACAGTTCTTCCGCACCCGTCTTTAATCTTTCGGCGTAGCCGTCGTTTAATATGGCAATTTTAGACGCCACTTTCGCATACGCGTTGATATACCGTTTTTGCCGTTTTCTGCCTATTTTGATAGGCAAAAGTTCTAATTTTCGGTAAATATGATACAGCACGATACCCATTTGCAAACGTTTATTGCGCTCGTATAACAGGCGCAACGTTTCTATTTTCAAAACGTCTAACACTTCGCAGTCGAGTAAAACGTCTTGTAACATTTCCATACGGTCGGTGCGTTCAGCTACGACAATGCCCAAATACTGCAATTCGTGGTCCGCCCCGTCCATTTCGTCAAAACACCAACGGATATCTTCTTCCGTTTGCAAGTCGGCAAACAGCCACGCGTCTTCTCGGGAAAGTTTGGTCATTTGAATTAACCGTTTACAGCGTGTCTCTCGTTCCGCTTGGGGTAAGTGATAAAAATACCCTGGCGGAGTAGGCAAATCGGGCGTTTCCCCGTTTTCCAAGCCGTTTCTATACGCGCGCAAGGCGGTTAAATAGTACTTTGCCACTTCCGCATCGGGATAAATACTACACAGCATATCCAACGTCCTTTCCGCCTCGTCGTATTTACCGCTTTTATACGCGGATACCGCCTTAAAATACGTCGTGCGCCCGTCGTACGGCATTTCCTTTTCCAACGTGCAAAACCGCTTATACGCCTCGTCGTGCATCCCCATTTCACAGCACACCGTAGCCACCTTATAGATATCGTCCGTGTCCGTCACGGACATTTCGCAAAGCTGATTTGCTAAATATTCGGCAAGCTCCCTCTCGTCCCGTTCTAAATACACGGCGCAAAGAGTTGCCATAGCGCGCACGTCGTTGGGGTTATCTTCCAGCAGTCTTTCGCAAACGAGTTTTGCCTCTTCTACTTCACCGCATAAAAGGTGTGCCACCGCTTGCATTTCTTTCGCCGTTTCGTAATCCTTCGAACCCTTTTCAATTTGCGAAAAATACAGCACGGCGTCCTTGCCGTTTCCCTCTTTCAACGCCTTCGAGCCTTGGCTTAATTCCTTGGAATAGTCGGCAAGCTTAGGCGGATAAACAAACCGAAACCCGTTTTTCTTAGGCTTGGAAAAGGCTTCTACGATTTCCATTTTCGCCTCGGGCGGTAACGTTTCGTCCGCGTCGATAAGCTTGTTATAATAGTATGCCGATTGCGTTTCCTTACCCATATTTAAGTAATTTACCGCAAGGCCTTCGTAAATTTCAGGCAAGTCCTGCTCGTCCGCTTCGTGTAAATATTTATACAGCCAGTTTAACGCACTACCGTGCAAGCCCATAGCTTCGTAAATATCCGCAATGCGCGCATACGTTTCGCGCATATCTGGCCACTCGGGACTGACAATTTCATCCGAATACGCTTTATACGCCCAGCGCAAAGCGTCCGCGTATTTGCCTTCGTTGTAATACTTATCGGCTAAACGCGCGGAGTAATCTATACTCAAATCAATTGTCCTTACATTTCTTGTCTTCATTTATGCTTACTCTTTGGAAAAAAGCGCGTCCGCATCTTCTTCCGTAAACGTATAATCGGTATTGCAATAGTGACAATGCACCTGCAACTTCCCTTCTTCTTTTATAATTTCACGCACCTGCGTTTCGCCAAGCGAAACCAACACACGACGCAAATACGCCTTGGAACAGTTACATTGATACCGCGCAAATCGCAGTTCCCAAACGGCGGACGAACAGGAAAACGCAGTTTTTGCCGTCCGTTCTATTCCGTCCGTTTTTACTGACTGCAATAACGCGGAAAGGTCGGCGGTTTGCGTGAGCTTCAACGTTTCTTCGTCCGCAAACGGCAACGGTTGCAACGCTACCACCCCGGCAAACGAAACTTCGCCGTTCTCATCAAATTCCACCGTCGTTTTCAAATATGTCGGCAGTTGTTCGCTGATACGGAAATATTCTTCAAACGCCTCGTCCACACCCCCGTTTTCAGGAAAAGCGCAAGCCCCTACGAACGGACGGTTGTACCCGTCGTCACGGACGATAGTCAACACGGCGTCCTTGCCATATGCAAGCCGTTCGGCGTTGATTTCGTCTTGGATATCCGTATTTTCCACGTAACCGCGCAAACGCAAATATGCGTTGCCCGAAACGCCGATTCCGCCACCCTGTCCGTCACTACGCACGGACAGCGAAATCTCACCCGTATTCGATTTTAAGCAAGCGCTCATAAACGTCATCGCGGACAGCGTTTTGCCCAAAACCAGCGCGGAGCATTTGGATAAGCGGTGTTTTCTTACGCTTTCTTTAACCATCTCCGTCGTGTCGGCAAGCGTCAACGATACGCCGTCGTTTATTATCAGCGTGCGCAATACGTTATTTTGCATACCTTACTCCTTCATCGCCAAAAAGCAAATTCTATCGCTTTCGCTTGCGTCCTGCCCTAAATGCCCTTCCACTTCGAGTAACGCAAAACCGTTTTCTTTGAGCGAAGATTGTATTTCTTCTATCTCATACACGTATTGCACGTGCGTTTCGTCCAACCTTTCAAACGAGCCGTCTTTACGCTTTACAAACAACGTCACGTCTATCGTAGCCACGTCCCCGTCCACGCGATTGAACGCCAAATACGTCACGTCTTCTCTATCGTCCGCACTTATCGTGCCCGAAAGTTTTTCCCTGTATTTTTTAGGCGAGCTGATATCAAACAAAAATACGCCACCCTTATGCAAACTGCTTGCCACGTTCCGCATTGCACGGGAAAGCTTGTCTTTGGGGATATAGTTAATACAATCGTTTATAGCCGTAACGAAATCGTATGTACGCCCCGTCTTTTTCGTCGTGATATCCCCTAATACGTACGTGCCTTTTACTCCTTGTGCAAGTGCCGTACGTTGCGCAAAATCTAACATTTGCGGAGAAACGTCCATACCCGTCGTTTCGTAGCCGTGTCGCGTAAATGCACGCGTAAACCAACCGCCACCGCACCCCACGTCCAAGCCCGTACGCAAGGAAAAGCGTTTTAACTTCATAATTAAATACTGCGACCAATTTTCATAGTCGCAGTCGTCGTTCAAATATTCAAACCATTCGGCAAGATTTGCATACGCTACTTCTTTTCGCATCTTATTTACCGTAGATTATTTCAAACCGTCTAACATTTTCGGCGGTTTTCTCTTTTTCTTCTTTTTATTCAAGTCGGATTCTTGCAAAGCGCGTTCGCGTTCTTCAAATTGCTTATTGTATTCGACGTAACGCAAATCGTGCTTATGTTCTTCCGCATACGCTTCGCTATCTTCCACCATCGTTTGTCTGCTTTCGCGGAGCTTTTGCAGGTCGTCTCTCGTAAACGACGCAGGCAATTCGTACATTTGTACGGAGTCGTCAATCGGCTTAATAGGACGGGCCACAAGCTTGGATTTGCCATACGCCAAAATGGTACGTTGATATTCGATAGACGCGTGGCTATCCGTTGCAGGAGCAGGCGCAGAGCCGTCCTTCGAATAAATCCCCCTACCCACTTTTGCACCGATTTTCGGGTTGATATATTTATCGAATACCCATTGTGCAAAGTCTAACCATACAAGCAACGTATAAGCCAAACCGAACAACAAGCACACGATAATCGCCACCATTGTAAAAAACGATTGCGCGATTAAAAACAGCAGGTACGGTACAAGCGCGCAAGCCCCGAAGAAAATCGTTTGCGGGAACGTACCTACGGAAAGCAGGAACGCGTTACGCACAAGCGCAGTGAATTTCAAGGTATAGTTTACGCCAAGCGCAACCATCCAAAAGGTCATCATTATCGCAAGGAAAATAATCACGCTACTTACCACTTGCGAAATTTGCATCCAAACTACCGTAAACTTGGACGAGCTTTCTACGGCAAGCGTAACCGCCGCCATATCAATCATCAAACTGCACACCGAATAAATCAACGTGAAAAACAACGTCGTTTGCAACGCGTTTTTATAGTTGAGTTTAATCCCACGCCAAAAGTCGTTGGAAACGAAAATACCTTCCGTCCAAACCATATTTCTAATAACGTACATACCGCCTGCAAGACCTATCGCCGTGATAAACGACGTTAAAATAAGCCCTACGTATAACAAAATATTGCTATACAGCGTCAACATTTCGGACATACCTTGTTGGTTAGGCGCCATAGGATACCCAAGCCCTACGTTTGCACCGAACGGATACAGAACGCCTTGACTGGATTTTGCAATCATACTAACCGCCAAAACGGCAATCATCGGGATAAAAAACAAAAGCGTCAATAAATTGACCTTTACGATTTTTCCGAAGTTTCCCTTAAAAATATCCCAAAACAACTGCCAACGGTTGGTAGGCAGGGTACTTCTCGCATATTCTTCACTGCGTTCTTTGCCTTCCAACATTCTGGCAAAAAAGCCTTTCTTTTGCTGTGCCATAGTCACACTCCACAATATAGTTACGCTTACGTTTATACCACAAGATAAGCGTTTTCAAACGCGTTTTTTTAACCGCCCCTTTATTTTACTACAAATTTGTGATTATTTCAAGGAATTTTAGAAAAAATTTCAAATAAAATTGACAAAGTATGAAAAATCTTTGACATTTATAGAAAGTTGTGGTACACTAACCTTGCTAAATAGAGGAGCGGTTGAACATCAGTACCCTTCCCACGGCGGTTTTGGACAAATCGTGCATACGGGAGAAGGTGAAAGGGTATCTCCGCCGAAGCGCGTTTTCGTCCCTCTCGCGCTGGGCATACGGGAGAATACCCGTATGACTGTCACCCAAGTGAAGCACTATTTGCGAACCTATCCCCCTATTTTAGGGCCATAGACGCTATGCTTTTACGACGGGTGCAAGGCTCCCGTCTTTTTTAGTCATAAAAACGTACTTTCACGCAAAAGGAGAAATGAATATGAAACAGTTTAACGTAGGTGTTATCGGTGCTACGGGTATGGTTGGGCAACGCTTTATGTTGCTTCTTGAAAACCACCCTTGGTTTAACGTAAAGGTACTTGCCGCGTCCGCACGTTCGGCAGGTAAGGCGTACAAGGACGCGGCGAAATGGGCGTTCGATTGCGCTATTCCCGAAAAATACCAAGATATGGTCGTATATGACGCGGAAGCGCAAATCGACGAAATTGCGAAACAAGTCGATTTCGTGTTCTGTGCAGTAAATATGGACAAAGCGAAAATTCGTGCTTTGGAAGAAACGTACGCAAAGAAAGAAATTCCCGTCGTTTCCAACAACTCCGCACACCGCTTTACGGCGGACGTGCCTATGATTATCCCTGAAATCAACGACGCGCATTTGGACGTTATTCCTTCGCAAAAAGCTCGTCTTGGTACGAAACGTGGCTTTATCGCCGTAAAGTCCAACTGCTCGCTTCAATCGTACGTGCCCCTTTTACACCCGTTGCAAGCATTTGGCATTAAAGAAGCGGCGGTTTGCACTTATCAAGCTATCTCGGGCGCAGGCAAGACGTTTAAGACGATGCCCGAAATTTTAGATAACGTTATCCCCTATATCGGCGGCGAAGAAGAAAAGAGTGAAAAAGAACCGTTAAAAATTTGGGGTAGCGTACAAAACGGCGAAATCGTTTCCGCAACGTCCCCCGTTATCACGGCGCAATGCTTGCGCGTTCCCGTTTCCGACGGACATACGGCGGCGGTGTTCGTTCGATTTGATAAAAAACCTACCAAGGAAGAAATTTTAGACGCGTGGGCTAATTTTAAGGGCGTTCCCCAAGAATTAGGCCTCCCCTCCGCCCCCGCACAATTCATCCGTTATTTTGAAGAAGACAACCGTCCCCAAGCTAAGCTTGACAGAATGGAAGGCAACGGCATGAGCGTAACCGCAGGTAGGCTTCGTGAAGACCATTTGTACGATTATAAATTTATCGGTCTTTCCCACAACACCTTGCGCGGTGCGGCAGGCGGTGCGGTACTCCTTGCCGAATTGCTTTGCGCAAAAGGATATATGGACTAACCCCTACACCAAATTCAAATAAGGAGCATACGATAGATTATGAAAGGATTTTTCAAAGGTAGCGCAACCGCGCTGATTACCCCCTTCAACGAAACGGGCGTAAATTACGACGTACTGGACGAACTTATCGAATACCAAATTGAAAACGGCACGGACGCAATCGTCTTTTTGGGTACGACAGGCGAACCTTCTACTATGAGCTTTGCGGAAGAACACGTGTTAATGGAACACGCCGTAAAGAAAGTAGCAAAGCGCGCAAAGGTGATTTTCGGTTGCGGTAGCAACTGTACCGCCGACGCCGTTATGACCGCAAAGAAAGCGGAAAGCTACGGTGCAGACGGATTACTTGCCGTTACCCCCTACTATAACAAGTGTACGCAAAACGGTTTGGTAGAATACTACAAAGCCATTTGCGAAGCGGTATCCATTCCCGTTATCGCGTACAACGTACCTGGTCGTACGGGTGTGGAAATTCAACCTGCTACGATGGCGAAAATTGCCGACATCCCCAACATTGCAGGTATCAAAGACGCTGGCGGTAATATGAGCAAAACGATGGAAACGCTCCGTTTGGTTCGTGAAAAATGCGACGTATATTCGGGCGAAGACGCGCTCAACTTCCCTATCCTTGCCGTTGGTGGCGTAGGCGTTATCTCCGTCGTTTCCAACATCGCACCCAAGGCAGTAAAAACGCTTTGCACCTTGATTGCGGAAGGCAAGTACGAAGAAGCGCAAGTATTAAACGATAAACTTCTTCCCCTTGCTAACGCTTGCTTTGTAGAGGTTAACCCTATCCCCGTCAAAGAAGCGGTAAATCTTCTCGGTTTCCATGCTGGCACGCCCCGTGCTCCGCTTACCCCTATGGAAAGCGCAAACCGTGAAAAATTGATTGTCGCTATGCAAAATTTCGGTATGGAGATTAAAGCGTAATGAAAACGAGAATTATCCTTTGCGGTGCGTGCGGTAAAATGGGTGGCAACGTCCTTTCCTTGCTCTCCACCGACGAACAAGCAGTTGCCGTTTGTGGCGTTGACCTGTTCCCCCGTGAAATCGGCATCCCCGTCTATACGGACTTCGCATCCGTAAAAGAAGACGCGGATGTAATTATCGATTTCTCGTCTGCGGACAACCTGAAAGAACGTTTAGAATATGCCAAAACGCATAACGTGGGTATCGTACTCGCATCTACGGGTTTTACCGCGGACGACTTGGCTCTTATCGACGAATATGCGAAAACGACGGCTATTTTCAAAACGGCAAACCTTTCCTTGGGCGTAAACTTAATGCAAGCGCTTGTCAAAGCGGCGGCGGAAGTTTTGGGCGATAACTTTGACGTGGAAATCATCGAACGCCACCACAATTTGAAAAAAGACGCCCCCAGCGGTACGGCTTTGATGCTTGCCGACAGCGTAAACGAGGCGTTTGACGGAAAGAAAAAATACTTGGACGGAAGAACGGGTATTTGCGGTGCGCGCGACAAGAGTGAAATCGGTATGCACGCCGTTCGCGGTGGCACTATCGTAGGCGAACACGAAGTAATGTTTGCAGGCGAAGACGAAATTATCACGATTACGCACAGTGCAAGAAGCAAGCGCGTATTTGCAGCAGGCGCTATCCGCGCGGCAAAATTTTTACACGGCAAACGTGCAGGCAAGTACGAAATGAAAGATTTACTTGCAGAAGAAAATAACTAATAACAAACTAAACAATGCCCCCCGACTTGACCATCAAGTCGGGGTGCATTTTCTATTTCTCCATTTTATTTCTTTCTCTTATGTAACCAAAGATACAACGGTCCCGGGAGTAGCCCTACGATAATCGGGCGCAACGTACGAACGTAATGCCAAAAAGGCAATTTTAACCGTTTTACTACCGATGCGCTGACACACATTTCGTTGAAACGGTATTTGAATTTTCGACGAGCCGTCGCATTTCTATCGTCACACATTTTATACAAAGGCTCTTCTAAAACGTAGCCCTTATATCCCTTTTCGTACATACGAATCCACAAATCCCAGTCTTCTACGCGGAGCAATTTTTCATCTACCGCATAGCCTTCTACCGCGTCGTACGCTACTTTTCTAACCATACACGGCGCGTGGCAAAAAGGCGTGCCTGTAACCATTTTTTTAACGCTCGGTTCTCCGCCACCCTTACCGATACGAAAATCCCCTTCTTCGTCAAAATAAATCATAGGCGTACTGACAATAGCATATTGCGGATTTTCTTCTAAAAAACGCAATTCCTTTTCCAAACGTGTAGGCAAAGAAATATCGTCGCCGTCCATTCGCGCAATATACTCTGTATCCGCATATTGCAAACAATGGTTTAACGTATAATTCAAACCCATATTTTTTTCGTTTTTAATGAGTACGATTTTATCGGGATATTGCAATTGATAACGTTCCGCTACGGCATACGTATCGTCTTTGGAGCCGTCGTCGCACATAATGAGTTTCCAGCTTTGGCAAGTTTGTTCCAAAATAGACTCAATCGCAACAGGGAGCGTTTTCGCACAATTATAGATACCCATAATAATAGATATTTTTATTTCGTTTAACGACGTGTCTACCATCTTAATTATCAACCTGTTCCGTTTTTTCTAATCCTAATAGTTGTTGTTTACGTTGCAATATGTGTTTGAGTATCGTTTGTTCATCAAAATGCGTTTGCACAAATTCAGTCGCTTGGTGAGACAAGTTTTGTATATCGGCTTGCATCAGTTTTTGCATCGCTTGTTGCAAGGCTTGCACATTTTTACATTCAAACACAAAACCTGTTTTTCCATCTACCATTGCGTCCGTCGGTCCCGGTATATTAGAGACCAAAACGGGTACCCCCATAGCCTCCGCTTCAATCACTACGTTTCCAAAACCTTCGCGATACGAGGGCAAGACAAGTGCATCCAACATAGGATAATATTTTTCAATTTCCGAAGTTTGCGGAATATGCAAAACGTCATCGCCTTCTATTTTCTTCAACACCTCTTGCGACAGACCGTGATTGGTATCAATGCGCCCTATTAACACAAGTTTGCAGGGCATTTCTTTCTTTACGTTATCGAAAGCAAGAATCAATTCGTTAATGCCTTTATCTTTCGTAATTCTACCAACAAATCCAAACACAAAATCCGTGTTTTGAAATCCGTATTTTGTGCGTTGCTCTTCTCTCCATTCCTCTCTTTTTTCAATGGCAAATCTTTGTAAATCTACCCCACAACTACTACCGTTCCAAACCACAGTTGCTTTATCTTTGTCAAAGATTTTTTCTTGTATCGACATTTCTAAATTAGACGGGCTAACGCACTCTATATGTGTAGAGTTCTTACAAGAGATTTTTTCCAACGTCTTTAACATCCATCTACCAAGACCTACCCCTCCTAAATAACGCAACCCCATTAAATGGTAGTTCCGCACGGGTACTTTTGCACGTTTTGCCGCAATAGATGCATACAGCGCGGCGTTGGGCGTAGAATATTGCACAAGGTCAAATTTTTCCCTCTTGAATATTTTTCTCATCTGCGCCGTCGCCTTAAATCCACCCAAACTAATCCCTCTTTTCATGGGAACAGGGATGAAACGAACACCGTCTGGGAGCATTTGCCTAATTTCCGCGTCGTCGTCGCTCATTAAACAAATTTCCCAATCGGCATTCGTCGCAAAAAAACGAGCCATAGGAATAAAAAACGATTTCAACGTACTGGCACTTGTGGTTACAATGCAGATTTTTTTACTCATATTTTCCCGCCCTTACTTTAACGCCGAATTGCGATTTCGTTATATTTCATCATATAAACGCCTTCCTCGTAGTTCCCCACGTTTTTCGCGTTTGTCTTACCTTGTAAATTGTTCTTAATCAGTTGCATATGATTGCACCCGCACAAATACGCGTGCGGATAACCGCCCCCGAAACGGGGATTGACTTCGGAAATATAATACATTCCGCCGATATCGAAAATATCAATATCAATTTGACCGCTAAAACCGTTTTCTTTAACAAATCGCTCAATAAGCGCAAACAGTTTTTCGTCCTTAAAGCTAACTGCTTTATCCGTTTCGCCTGCACGCATTAAAAGTTTCTTTTTCGTAAACACCGAAACCAGCTCGCCCGAAATCATATCGATATAACAATCCGCACCGATTTCTTGTCCGTCTAAAAATTCTTGTATCATCAAATCGTTGGAGCGTGCAAACAACAATTCCACCGTTTCCTTATCGTACACTTTGGAAATGGCAATGCTTGCGCTACCGCAAACGGGCTTTACGAATACGGGATAGGAAATTTTACCGTCTTCTACGTCCTTAAAAAACTTGTCTTTATCCACGTACGATTTCGCACAATTATATCCGTGCTGAACAAGCCAGCGATACATTTCCCATTTATTTAAGCAACGTTCGCATAAATCATAAGCCGAACCGATAACCGTAACGCCTAACTTCGCAAAATCTTCCTTGTGCTTTGCAAGCAAAGAAAGTTCGGGGTCAATCAACGTCAAAACGCCACGTATTTGTTCTTTTTTGCATATTTCAAAAATTTGGTCTATGTAGCCGGGTTCCGTCATACGCGGAACTTTATAAAACACGTCCGCTTCATACACGGCAGGGGCTAATTCGCTCATATCCGTAGCCACGATTTTACCGTCGCCCACAAACGTCTTTTTGAAAAATTCGACAACTTTATTGCGCGTTCCCGCACTTAAAATTAACATATTCATACGCGTTCTTTTACTTTTCAACCTTTTCCTTTTCTTCCAACTGCGCCATACGAATTTTGGCAAATTCCCTTCCGTTGCGTTCGTGTCTTCTGCAACGCCACTATGCTCAAACACCTTTTTTACCGTCATAAACAGAATTTTTAAGTCCATACCAAGCGAAATGCCTTTGACATATTCGACGTCTTTGGCAAAACGACTTTCCCAGTCCAACAAATTTCTACCGCTTACTTGTGCCAAGCCCGTAAGCCCTGGGCGTACGTCGTGTCTATGTTTTTCCGTTTCGTTATAATAGGGTAAGTATTCGATAAGTAACGGCCTCGGGCCGATAATCGACATATTGCCGATAAAGATATTGAAAAGTTCGGGTAACTCGTCCAGCGACGTATTCCGCAAAAACTTACCATAGCCCGTCAAACGCTCTTTATCGGGCAACAAATTGCCGTCCTTATCCTTTGCGTTTGTCATCGTACGGAATTTGATGAGCTTAAATATCTTTTCCTTTTTACCTGGTCTTGCTTGCGTAAAAAACGGATTTCCTTTCATTTTAATTGCACCTACAATGATGAGCACAATTAAAATAGGCGAAAGGACCAGCAACGCCAAACCGCTTAATACAATATCGTAAAATCGTTTGAAAAACGGACGGTACAAAAGTGCGGATAACCCAACCCAAACCGCCAACGCAATCAACACGATAAGCGTAATTCCCCACCAAGTAGAAAGTAACGTTTCGAAAAATGCTTTCATCTTCGTATCCTTAAATATCTATACTTATATTTCTTGTATTATAACACGCCTATAACGCTTTGTCAATATCTTTACAATACGGCAATCGCTTGGCGCAAGCGAGCAAGCGTTTTTTCTTTGCCTAAAATTTGCATAATCGTCCACAAATCGGGCGTGTTGGCAAGCCCCGTCGTTGCAATACGCAACATCTCTGCTACGTCCGCCACGCTACCGGGATAATTTTCGGGGTTTTGCTTATACGCCTTCATATCCGTTGCAAACCCGTTGTTCCCTGCCACCGCCTTTACCTTGTCAAACCACGCGCTATTGTCGTCGTTTTCGTCGTAGATATCCGCAAAGCCTTGCAATACGTTTTTCACCGTACCGTTATCAAAACGATATTCGTACGTAGGTGCAAACGTGCAATCGAAGAAATACGCCGTGCTTTCTACCGCTTGTTTTGCATAGATAAAGTCCTTTCTTCTCTTTTTACCGCCCACACCCATACAAAGCGCAAGCGCTTTGCAATAGTACGTTTCGTCGGCAAAATACAATTTTTGTTCATCCGTGCCAAACTCGTCCGCCCACGATTTTAAGAAGGTAAACGTTTGCTTTTCATCCAGCGTTGCCATATACGTTTTGGAAATGTCGTTAAGTTTTACAATGTCGAACAGTGCTCCGCTCTTCCCCATTTTAGCAATGGAATACTTAAATTCGTCCAACGGCTTATCGGGGCATTTTAACAACCACTCTTCAAAGTTGGAGTTAAGAAGCGTAAGCATATACGTACGCACTGCCTCGGGGTGATAGCCTTGTTCACGATAGAAATTGAGCGACGCTTCGGGGTCTTTACGCTTGGAAAGTTTTCTACGCGTTTCGCCGTCTTGCTTTTGAATAGAACAGTTGTGCCCGTATTTCGGCAAGCGGAAGCCAAGCACCTTGAAAAGTTCGATATGGATAGGTAAGGACGAAAGCCATTCTTCCCCGCGGATAACGAGCGTCGTGCGCATAAAATGGTCGTCAATGGCGTGTGCGAAATGGTACGTGGGTATGCCGTCCGATTTCAAAATAACTACGTCTTGGTTATTTTCCGTAACAGTAATATCCCCCTTGACTTCGTCGTGGAATACGTGTTTTGCTTCCACGTCCCCTTGCGAACGCAAACGAATTACGTACGGTTTCCCCGCTTTTACGTTTGCAATAATTTCTTCTTCCGTCAAATTACGACACTTCGCAAACTCGCCGTAATACCCTGGTAACAGTTTGTTTTCCGTTTGATAATTTCTCGTGCTTTCCAAATCTTCTTCGCTACAAAAACAAGGATAAGCCAAGCCCTTACGGATAAGTTCCTTTGCGTATGCGTGATACACTTCCGCACGTTGTCTTTGATAATACGGACCGTATTCACCGCCAAGGTCCGCCCCCTCGTCGAATTTTACGCCAAAATATCGTAACGATTTATGGATAACTTCCACTGCGCCTTCCACTTTTCGTTTTTCGTCCGTGTCTTCGATTCGCAAATAAAATACGCCACCGCTTTGGTGTGCGATACGCTCGTTAGCCAATGCAACGTACAAATTGCCGATATGCATAAAGCCCGTAGGGCTGGGGGCAAGACGGGTAACCTCAGCACCCTTTTCTAACACCCGTTCGGGGTATGCTTTTTCATAATACTCTAAATCTTTTACGTCTTTGTCGGGAACTAATAGTTCCGCTAATGTATTCCAATCCATTTTTACACCTTCCGTTTATATTTCAAAAAAATTGACGTTGTCGTACGCAATTTCGTAGAGTCCGTTTTCAATACCGTGGACAATTTCCACAATCTTTTCGCAAAGTGGCGTTGCTACGCCCGTTTCTTTGCCCTTTTTTACCACTGCGCCTTCGATATAATCGATTTCGCATTTCCTGCCTGCCTGTACGTCTTTAAGCATACTCGACACCAGTTTCTTATGATTTTTCATAGCAATCGGCAACGCAAACAAGGCAAACTTGGTCTTAAAAAAGCCCGTACCACCAAGCAATTTTTGCATATCGTGCCCTTGCATTTTTTCCAAACTTACCCCCAAAGCGTTGGCAACAGCCAAACACTCCCGAAGCACGCCCAACGCGATTTTACGGGATTTTTTACCTTTGGCAATTTGTCCAAACGTGCACCCCGTTACCACGGACAATCCCGAAAAGGCAGAGTTAATCGCAAGCTTGCTCCATCTTGCGCCTTGCAAGTTTTCCGCTTTTTTTGCAAAATGCTCGTTCCCCGACGCCTTGCCTGCGTAGGATAAAATTTCCATAAGCAAGTCGGTTTTCTCCCCGTCGTTTTCATAGCCAGCCACTTGCATACCCATACCGTCGATTTTGGAGGTCATCGCCACTTTCCCCTCGCCGATAAACGTCGCGCCGTAAGCAGCTACGCCTGCGTACGTCCGAGCCGTACCTACCACTTCCGCAACGGATGGTTCGGGTAAGCCGTTTTGCGTCGTGCACACCACGCCGTCGTCTTGTAAATACGGCAATAAAAACTGCAATATTTCCGTGTTGGCGCGTTGCTTGGTCATCAAAAATATCACGTCGTACTTTTCTTGCATTTGCGACGGAGTAAGCGCCGTTACGGGTACGGTTAAAGTATTATTCTCCGCCTCGCATACGATTTGCGCGCCATGCTTATTTAAGCCGTCCACGTGGGCTTGGTTACGCGTAATCAAATGCACGTTTTTAAGCCCACCCAACGTTAAAAATGCACCGAGCACAGTTCCCATCGCACCTGCGCCGTAAATGGCAATTTTCGCCTGTTCCGCTTTTATCATTTTTGCACCGCCTCTTGTACCGCTTGTACCGATTGTTCGATAGTTTTACCGTCTAATTCGACTACGATATCCGCATATTTTTCATACAGCGGAGCTCGTTCGTTATACAAATCTCGCAACGTAAACCCGTCTTTGAGCGCAACGCCACGCGCTTTCAAATCCCCAAGACGGGAGGCAATCGTATCGCAAGAAAGTTTCAAATAGACGATAACGCCCTTTTCCTTTAATTTTTGCATAGCAAAATCTCGGTAAATAACGCTACCGCCCGTAGCAATAACGCAACGGTTGGCGCACAGTTCGCTGTTCACTTTCGCCTCGATATCCAAAAACGTTTCTCTACCGACGCTGGCTATAATTTCGTTTAAGCGCTTGCCTTCTCTTGCTACGATTACGCTGTCGCTGTCGATATAGCCGTAACCGATTACTTCGGCAAGCTCCGTGCCGATAGTCGTTTTACCCGACCCCGGCATACCGATTAAAATAATGTTCTTCTTTTCCATACGTTTTCCCCCTAATCGTGGCGTTCGTCGCTATCGAACGTTTCGCAAAACCTTGCCGAAAAGGACGGCGGTTCGTTTTCCTTATATAAGTGTCCTATATCCCCAAAACCACAGCAACGGAAGGTGGCTATTCCCTTTCTTCTCTCTTCGCTATACAGCGTCGTAACCGACGACGTAAGCGCAACGAAATGATGAGAAAGCAATATGGGCGAAATGTTCATCAAACGGGATAAGAGCATCATCTCTAAGCCGAAATGACAAAAGAAGATAGCCGTGTCTCTGTTCGGCTTTTCTACGCGGTACGCGTTGCCGTCGCGCACGTACCCGTGTCTTGCCAGCGTTTCGTCAAAACGGCGTACCACTTCTTCGTATTCCGCTTGGACGTTTCCCTGCCCAAAACACGGAGCGTTTACCCAGCCGTCTTTATCGTACATTT
>JAFVOG010000086.1 GCA_017505945.1 Clostridia bacterium | reverse complement strand
GTGTCGCTACCGATTGCCCATACGAGCTGTCCCGTCTCTTCGCTGTTTTTTTGTTCTACCGTGAAATAGCGGTTGTTTCTCGTCGCACAGTAATACTTGCCATAGACGTGCGTAACGCCTGTGAGCGTGTCTGCTAAATTAGCATACGAAAACAGCGTTTCGCCATAACCGTCTTCCTGTAAATTATATACAGTCAATCCGTTCGCGTTTGCAACCATCAGCGTCTGTTTATTCGACGCTAAAAATTCGGGGGCAAAATCGGTGGAAAGGGGGGATTTATACGTATTTGTTGCCGTGTCGTATATGCTGATACGGTTATTGCCGTTATCCGCCACGTACAACGTACCGTCGAGAAATAGTGTTTCCGTTGCACCGTTTAAGCGGTTGTTTTCGCTTAGATTTGCACCTACGGCGTATCCTTCGTCAAAGCATTGACTATCTACGACGTACCGTTTTACTGCATCGTCTTGCACTGCGTAAATAAAACCGCCATAAGACGTCAGCGACGAAAATCCGTCTTCTTCATAACAGAGCACGGGGATTTCGTTGGGGTCTTTGCTTGCGGTGAGCGCGGATAAATCGTAGGTATAAAAATCGCCGTTGATATCCGTGCAAGCAAACGTACCGCTGTTGATAGACATGGAAACAAGCTCGTTTGTAAACACGCCGATAGGGGTGGGAGTGGGCAACGCGCCCTGTTCGGGATTGATTTTATATACCACTTTGCCAAACTCGGTAAAGTACAGTTCGCCGTCCCAAAACGCAAGCGTAGGTTTGGACGAAAGGTTGTCTTGTAACAAGACAACGGATTGCTTATCCAAACTGGACAAGGGCACTTTGGAAATTTGCGTCTTGGTCGTAACGTTGGTAAAATACAGCGTTTCGTCTTGGATGGCAAACGTACTGCACACAAATCCCGTATCCGTAGCCACGCTTGAACCAAAGTTGGAGAAATTCGATTTATCCAACGCATACAGCGTAGTGGAAGCGTCTAAAAAGTATAAATTTTCCGCTTTGTCAAACTGTAATTTCGTGACGTTATTCTTCGTGTCGTCCAAAGAAAATACCGTATGTTCGTACGTTTGGTACACGCCGTTGTCCACGTCGTATAAATAAATGGTATGACCGTCGGCGAAGGCTTTATAGCTTTCGCTTATCGCTACGTCCGTAGGATTATTTAGCGGTAAATATTCTTCATAACTGTCGGGGAAAAGGAGCGTCCGCGTTGCCGTAAGAGCGTCCGCGCCCGCCGAAATTGCGCCAAAACCACCTACGGCCACGGCAAAACTAACAGCCGTGGCAAAAGCAAGCGAATATATAGTTGCGCGTAATTTCTTATTCATACTCGTTTATTATATCATATGCGCGCGCAAATTGCAAGGGTTGGGCGCGTATTTTTTCTGCACAAACAGCAATTTTTTTTGGTAAAACACCCCGATTTTGACAAAGCGGGGTGTTCGTGTTTTTTAAGGTAATTTTTTAATTTTTTTTGAAAATATGCCGATTTTTTTATAAAAACAGGCGTACATTTGTCAGGTTTAATATGCTAATATACTTAAAAAGCGAACAAATGTTCGTATTTTTATCCAAAAAATGGTAGCAC
>JAFVOG010000085.1 GCA_017505945.1 Clostridia bacterium | reverse complement strand
TTCACGAATTCGTCCCCGATATCGAGTTGGAAGCGTTCGTGCACGGCGCGATGTGCATATCGTACAGCGGTAGGTGTTTGCTTTCCGATTATTTGGACGGGCGTTCGTCTAATCGCGGAGCTTGCGTACAGGCTTGCCGTTGGAAATACGAACTTCGTGCGTTAAACACCAAAAACGGCGTTTCGGACTGGTTGCCGATAGAACAGGACGACAAGGGCGCGTATATTTTGAATAGCAAGGACTTAAATTTGCTGGCAAGGTTGAAAGAGTTACAGGACGCAGGGGTATGTTCGTTCAAGATTGAAGGGCGTATGAAAAGCGGATACTATTTGGCAACCGTTATCAATGCGTACCGCCGTGTGATGGACGGGGCAAAACTGGAAGATATGCAAGAAGAACTATTGCGCGTATCCCACCGCGATTATACGACGGCGTATTTGGACGGTGAAAACGCGGAAACGGTAAATTATACGGACAGTATTTCCAAGGGGGATTACACGTATATTGCGGACGTTTTGGATTGTGGGGATGGGTATGCGACGGTAGAAATGCGCAACCGTTTCAAAACGGGGGACGTTTTAGAAATCTTGTCGCCCAAAGCTTCGTTTGGAAAGGCGTTTACGGTAGAAGAAATTTACCTTTTGGACGGAGAAAAAACGGACGACGCAAAACTCGTGCAACAGCGTTATAAAATCGCTTGTCCGTATAAGATTGAACAAGGCGATTATTTGCGCCGTAAAAACGAAGGATAAAGGTATGAAAAAGAAAATTTTGCTGATAGCGACGGGCGGAACGATAGCCTCCGCTTTGGGCGCGGAAGGGTTAATCCCTCAGCTTGGCGCGGACGGGCTTTTGAAATACGTGCCCGAAATATTCCGTTTTTGCGACGTGGATTCGGTACAGCCCTATTCGATAGACAGTACGAATATCACGCCTAAACACTGGCTTACGCTGGCAAAAACCATACGGGACAATTATGATAGCTACGACGGGTTTGTCGTCTGTCACGGTACGGATACGATGTCGTACACGGCGGCGATGTTGTCCTATTTGGTGCAACACTCGCCAAAACCTATCGTTTTGACGGGCTCGCAACAACCGATTGATAAAGAGGACACCGACGCGAGGATTAACCTTCGCGACAGCTTTTTATACGCGACGTATGATAAGGCTTGCGACGTGGTGATTGTCTTTCAAGGACAAGTTATCGCAGGTACGCGTGCAAAGAAAATTCGAACGAAAAGCTTTAACGCGTTTACGAGCGTCGATTTTCCTGTGCTTGGCGTAATCCGAGACGGAAAGGTTATTCCGTATATTACGACTCCCAAAAACGAAAACGTGGCGTTTTACGATAAGATTGATGAAAAAGTTGCGCTGATTACGCTTACGCCCGGAATGAACGGGGAGCTTTTGGACGCGTGTTTCCGCTTGCATGACGGCGTGGTATTGTCGGGGTACGGTACGGGCGGAATCCCCGAAGGGGAATATTATAATTTTTACGAAATTATCAGCCGTTGGGAAAAGAAAGGCAAAACGCTTGTCGTTACGACGCAAGTACAGCAAGAAGGGAGCGATATGGACGTGTACCAAGTGGGACGCGGTTTTAAGAATCGCTTTGAATTGTTGGAAAGCTATTCTATGACGTACGAGAGCATTATCACGAAACTGATGTGGATTTTGGCGCAAAGCAAAGAAGATGCAGTGGTAAGAAAACTTTTTTATAAGACGATAAATTACGATTTTATAGGATAAAGGACGGTGCAGGTATGCGACAATCACAATTAAAGAAATATGCAAAACTCATAGCCAAGGTCGGCTTGAACGTAAAAAAAGGACAAACGGTATTTATCGCGGCAGGGCTGGACCAACCTGCGTTTGTTACAATGGTGGTGGAAGAATGCTATAAAGCGGGTGCAAGCGAAGTGTACGTCGAATGGTCGCACCAGCCCGTAGAAAAGCTGTCGTCCAACTATCGTTCTTTGGAATCGCTTTCCACGTTAAAACCTTGGGCAAAAGCCAAGTGGGAATTTAAGGCGGACAATTATTCTTGCCGTTTATTTATCGAGTCGGAAGACCCCGACGGTATGAACGGGGTGGACCAAGATAAAATGAGCAAGGCGCGCCAAGCTATCTATCCGCAGGTAAAGCCTTTCCGTTTGAAGATGGAAAACAGACATCAATGGTGCATTTGTGCCGTGCCCGGCGAGGCTTGGGCGAAAAAAGTATTCCCTAATCTTCCTGCGAAAAAAGCCGTAGAAGAGATGTGGAAGATTATTTTATACACGTCTCGTGCGGACGGGAAAAACCCGATAAAGGACTGGAAAGCACACAACGACGATTTGGATGCGCGCTGTGCGTATTTGAATGCGCTTTCTTTGCGCTATTTGGAGTATTCCAGTGGAAACGGCACGAAATTTACGGTGGGCTTAAACGAAGACGGCGTATTTTGCGGTGGCAACGAAAAGACGCTTAAAGGTAGGGTGTTTAATCCGAATATCCCCACCGAAGAAGTGTTTACGTCCCCTAAGGCTGGGAGCATAGACGGGATTGTGTATTCCACGAAACCCCTGTCGTATATGGGCGAGCTTATCGACGAATTTTCTATCCGCTTTGAAAACGGTAAAGTGGTGGAAGTGCACGCGAAACAAGGCGAAGACTTGCTCAAACATATGGTGTCTATGGACGAGGGCGCAGGGATGCTTGGGGAAGTTGCGCTTATTCCGTACGAATCGCCGATTAGCCGTTCGGGCGTACTCTTTTACAATACGCTGTTCGACGAAAATGCAAGTTGCCATTTGGCGCTTGGCAGTGGGTTTAACGAATGCTTAAAGGGCTTTGAAAACTACACGGACGAAGAATGTAAAGCGCACGGGATTAACGATAGTATGATTCACGTGGATTTTATGATAGGGGCAAAAGATACGGATATCGTAGGCGTGACGGCGGACGGTAAACGGGTGCAAATTTTCAAAGACGGCAACTGGGCGTTTTAACGTTAAGGAGAAAGACAAATGACGAAAATAGATATCTTTTCGGGTTTTTTAGGGGCAGGGAAAACGACGCTGATTAAAAAGCTTATCAAAGAAGCGTATGCAAGTGAAAAGGTCGTGCTTATCGAAAATGAGTTCGGCGAAATCGGTGTGGATAGTGGTTTTTTACAAGAAGCAGGTGTACAAATTACCGAAATGAATTCGGGGTGTATTTGCTGTTCGCTTGTGGGGGATTTTTCTAAGGCACTCAAAGAGGTGTATGAAAAATATGCGCCTGACAGAATTGTTATCGAGCCGTCGGGGGTAGGTAAGCTTTCCGACGTTATTAAGGCGGTTTCGTCCGCACATTTGCACGGCGCAAAGCTCAACGCGTTTTGTACGGTTGTCGATGCGTCTAAATGCAAAATGTATATGAAAAATTTTGGCGAATTTTTCAACGACCAAGTGCAAAACGCAAGCTGTATCGTGCTTTCGCATACGGCAAAAACAAGCGAAGAAAAGTTGGCTTTGGCGGTGCAATTGCTCCGCGAGAAAAACGCAACGGCAACGTTGGTTACGGCGGAGTGGGATAGCTTGGACGGCAATGCGATTTTGGCAACGATAGAGCGTAAAGACAGTTTGCAGGCGGAACTTGACCGTTTAAGCGAAAGCGTGGAACACGAACATCACCATCACCACCACGACGGGGAATGTTGTCACGAACACCATGGACACCATCATCACGAAGAAGAGTGCGACGACCCGCATTGTCACTGTCACGACCATCACGAGCATGAACATCATCACGGTGGGGAATGCTGTCACGAACACCACGAACATCATCATAAAGACGAGTGCGACGACCCGAACTGTTCGTGTCATCATCATGGACACGGGCACCATCATGCGGACGACGTGTTTACCAGCTGGGGTGTAGAAACTACGAAAAAGTTTACGAAATCGCAGTTGGAATCCGTATTGCAGAGCTTGGCAAACGAAGACGAATACGGTACGGTTTTGCGTGCAAAAGGGATTGTAGAGGGCGAAAACGGTTGGTTGCATTTCGATTACGTGCCCAGTGACGCGGACGTAAGAGAAGGTTGTGCGGCGGTTATAGGACGGCTTTGTGTGATTGGTTGTCGTTTGCAGGAAGATAAATTAAAAGAATTGTTTAACGTATAAGGATTACGATATGAAAAGAAAAATACCTACGGAAACGCCCGTGTATATGTTCTTGGGCTTTTTAGAATCGGGCAAGACGAAGTTTATTCAAGAGACGATGGAAGACCCCCGTTTTTCGTCGGGAGAAAAGACGCTTCTTTTGGTGACGGAAGAAGGAGAACTGGACTACGAAACGATAAAATTTGCGGATGCGGAAAACGTGGAACTTGTCGTTATTGAAGATAAGGAGCAAATGACGGAAACGTATTTGTCGGAATTGCAGGACAAATACGGGAGCGAACGTATCGTCGTGGAATATAACGGTACTTGGATGCTGGAAGATTTCTTTAACGCTATGCCTGAGGGCTGGATGATTAACCAAATTATGACGTTTTTCGATTCCACGACGTTCTTAAATTACAACGCGAATATGCGTCAGTTTACCTTTGATAAGATACAAAACACGCAACTTGTCGTATTTAATCGCTTTGCCGACGGTATGGATAAAGACGCGTTTCATAAAGTGGTGCGCGGGATTAGTAGGCGTTGCGATATCGTGTATGAAAAGGAAAACGGCGAAGCGGAATTCGACGATATTGAAGACCCTTTGCCTTTTGACGTAAACGCACCCGTGATTCAAATTGAAGACAAAGATTACGCCTTTTTCTACCGTGATTTGACGGAAAACTTGGAAAGCTATATCGGAAAAACGGTAAAATTTAAGGGGCTTGTTGCTACGGATAAACGCTTAAACCCCGAAGACGTGGTAGTGGGTAGGCATGTAATGACGTGCTGTGAAGACGATATCCAGTACTGCGGACTGGCTTGTGTTTTACCCGAAAATATGGGGCTAAAAACGCGTGACTGGATTTGCGTAACGGCAAAAATCCAGTTCCAAAAACACCGCATTTACAAGGGGAAAGGCCCCGTTTTAGTTGCCGAGAAGGTTATCGTTTGTGAAAAACCTGAAGAATCGCTTGCTACTTTTTATTGATTTTTGATATTTTTTGTGGGGCAGGTATGCGTTCAACGCATACCTGCCCCTTTGTTTTTTATAGCCGAACGTTTTTTGTAAAAATTATCATTTTTATATGAATAAAAATTCATAGAAGTCTTGACAATTTTGGCGTTATATGTTAAAATATTAAGTGATAAATTATATAAATACGCGTGTATGCACTGCGCGCCACGAAAGCGGTTGGAGAAATTACTTATGGAAAAAGCGACGAAAAGGATTATGCTTTCTACCCCTACGATGCACGGGGAAGAAATGCGGTTTGTGCAAGAGGCTTTCGATAAAAATTGGATTGCGCCGCTTGGCTTTAACTGTGATAATTTGGAAATGGAAATGACGAAGTATTTGAGTCGGGATTTGGGACGGGAGTATTATACTCTTGCTCTTTGTTCCGGCTCTTCTGCGTTACACCTTGCGTACAAGCTGGCTGGGGTAAAGCCCGGCGACGTGGTGCTTTGTTCGGATATGACGTTTGCCGCTACCGTTAATCCCGTATCGTATGAGGGGGGAAGACAGGTTTTTATCGACTCTGAGAGGGAAACTTGGAATATGGACCCCGTTGCGCTCAAGCGAGCGTTTGAAAAATATCCCGAAGCGAAAGTGGTATCCCTTGTGCATTTGTACGGTACGCCGTCCAAGCTGGATGAAATTATTGCGATTTGTAAAGAGCACGGCGCGATTTTAGTGGAAGACGCGGCGGAATCGCTTTCTGCTACATATAAGGGTCGGCAAACGGGTACGTTTGGGGATTATGGCGTTATTAGTTTTAACGGCAATAAAATTATTACCACGTCGGGCGGTGGTATGCTGATTACCGATAACGGGGATAAACGACAAAAAGCCTTTTTCTGGGCGACGCAGGCACGTGAAAAAGCGCCTTGGTACCAACACGAAGAAATTGGCTACAACTATCGTATGTCCAACGTCGTGGCAGGCATTGGTCGTGGACAGCTATTGCATTTGGAAGAGCATAAGGCGCGAAAGAAGAAGATTTACGAAAGGTATGCGGAAGGCTTAAAAGGTTTACCTGTGACGATGAATCCGTATTTGGAAGAAACGAGTCCTAACTTTTGGTTATCGTGTTTGCTGATTGATAAGGGATGCGAAGTGACTCCAATGCAAATTATGGACAAGTTGGAAAGCTATAACGTGGAATCCCGTCCTATTTGGAAACCGATGCATACGCAACCCGTATTTGCAGGTCACGATTTTATCACGGCAGGGGATAAGCCTGTGGACGAAGATGTTTTTGCACGTGGACTTTGTTTACCTTCGGATATCAAAATGACCGAAGAGGAACAAGGCTTGGTTATTGAAATTATAAAGAGTTGCTTTTAGAAAGTGACTAAAAGGTTAAACAGAAGAAACACATTTGCGTCAGGCAGAAAGGAAGAGTAATGTTACCCTATTTTGTTTTATTGGCCGTTGTATTTACACTTGCGTATTACGTACAAACGCAACAACGCGTCAGCAATCAAAACTTAATACGAAAAGCACACACCCAAGATGGAAGATGGGCGCTTATTATCATGACTGCGATTTTGGTGCTTTTTGCTGGGCTTCGTAATTGGGTGGGCTCGGATTTTGGGGTATATAGATGGTTTTACACGGATATCTATCCTAACGCTTCGCTTTGGGAAACGTTGTTTTTAGAAGAAGAAGGATTGTTCTGGGGAATTGCGGTAATATTGAATTACTTCACTGCCGACCCTACGTTGTTCTTTTTGATTTGTTCGGCTTTGATAGTCATTCCCATTATAAGAATTATCAGTCGGTATTCCATTAATTTTTCATTGTCGGTGTTTTTATACCTTGCAATGATGGATTATTTCAGCTCCTTCAACGGGATGAGACAATGGGTTGCAACGGCTATCTTGTTTGCGGGATTACCGCTGTTGCTTGACGGCAAGAAATGGAAATACGGCTTCTTGATTTTATTGGCGTACTTCTTTCATAATTCAGCCGTCATTATGTTGCCTGCAATGTTTACGTTGTATTGGAAACCGAAATCGGGAAAAACGTACGTCTTGTTGCTGTTTATCTTTACGTTTTTCTTTGTGTTTCCCAAGCAGACTAATGAGTTTTTGCAATGGATTGCTCCAGAGAACTATAAAAAGTATTTTGACAATGAAGGGGACGACGGTGTTCATATTTTGCGTGTGCTCGTTGCCGTTCTTCCCGTTGTCTTAACGCGAATTTTTTATAACAATATCGCTGAAAATGAAAAAGAGAAGCCGTTAATCGATATATTGATTAATTTTTCCACTTTGCATTTTATGATTATGATGTTGGGGCTACAAAATACCACGATGGCACGTCTTGGTATGTATTTTTCACCATATAACGTTTTGTTGATTCCCTATCTATTGCGTGTCTTCAAACAAGAAAGCCGTTTGACTGCAAAAGTCATTGTAATGATTTGTTTCTTTGCCTATTTTTATTTGCTGTTGCCTGTAGATTCCAATTTGTTGCCGTATCGAAGCGTCTTGGATGGATTTTGGTAAAGGTGTGAATATGAAGAAAAAAGTACTCTTTTTAATTCCAAATCTTGCGGGTGGTGGCGCAGAAAAGGTCTTAGTTAATTTGGTTAATAATTTATCACAAGACAAATTCGACGTTACCCTGCAAACGCTATTCGACGTAGGGGTAAATAAGCAATACTTGCTCCCACACGTTCGCTACATCGGTGGGTGGAAAAGACAACCGCGTGGAATGACGCAACTTATGAAATTGTTTTCGCCAAAGTTTTTGTATAAGCGCATTATTAAAGAAAAATACGACATAGTCGTTTCGTATTTGGAAGGGCCTACGGCGCGTATTGTGGCTGGCTGTGCGGATGAAAATACGAAAACGGTTTGTTGGATTCACGTTGAATTTTTAGGGTTGAAAAATGCATCTGTTGGTTTTCGTTCCATTAGCGAAGCTCGGGAGGCATATGGCAGTTTTGATAAAATTATTGCGGTGGCTAATACCGTTCGAGATGATTTTAAACGGTGGATACCTGTTAAAAACGCAATAGACGTTTTGTATAATACTAATGAAACCGAACAAATTATTCAAAAAGGACAAGAGGAAGTTAATGAAGTATGTTTTTTAACGGATAAACCTATTGTATGTTCGGTTGCCAGATTAAGACCTGAAAAGGGATTTGATACGTTGCTTAAAGTTCATAGACGCTTGATTTTAGAAGGGTTTGAACATCGCCTGTACATATTAGGGGAAGGCTCTGAACGAGAAAAATTAGAAAAAATGATAAAAGAATATTCGCTTGATGATAGTGTCTATTTATTAGGATTTAGAAAAAATCCTTATGCATACGTTGCAAAAGCGGATTTATACGTGTGTTCTTCATTGCGAGAAGGTTTT
>JAFVOG010000084.1 GCA_017505945.1 Clostridia bacterium | reverse complement strand
TTCGGGGTTAATCAATACCCCTTGTTTTTTATAGGCAAAATCCGCGAATTGTTTCTTTTTCAACGCTTTGATTTCTTGCAAACGCTTTAATACGCTTTCGTCGTTTTCAAATTTCTTAAACGCGGAAAGTTTCGACGCGTCTTTTGCATACCCTTCGCCGATACAGTCGTTCAAGAGCGCGCAAAGCTCGGGGTTGGATTGATTTAACCAACGTCTATGCGCAATACCGTTCGTTACGTTGGTGAATTTTTCAGGCGTGTATTCATAGAAATCTTTGAAAATACTTTCTTTAATAATATCGCTATGCAAGCCTGAAACGCCGTTGACGTGATGTGAGCCGTGCACGGACAAGTTCGCCATTTTTACGACGTTATAAGACATAATTGCCATACGGGAAATTTTATCCCAGTCCCCAGGGAAACGTGCCCACAAGTCTTCGCAGAAACGGCGGTTGATTTCTTTCAAAATCATATAAATTCTAGGCAGTCGTCTTGCGATTAAATCTTCCGGCCAAGTTTCCAGCGCTTCCGCTAAAACCGTATGGTTTGTGTAGGCGCAAACGGAAGTCGTGATATTCCAAGCCTCGTCCCAGCTCATACCGTTTTCGTCGATAAGCAATCTCATAAGCTCAGGGATAGCAAGCGCGGGGTGCGTGTCGTTCAAGTGAATGGACGCCATTTTCGGTAATAATTTGAGCGAACCGTATCTTCTCTTATGGTCGGCTAAAATATTTTGTAAGGACGCGGAAACAAGGAAATATTGTTGCTTTAAGCGCAACGATTTCCCTTCTACGTGGTTATCCGCAGGATACAATACCTTAGAAATTAAGTCCGCTTCGTTATCATCTTTCATAACGGACGCGTAATCGCCTTGCGAGAATAATTTCATATCAAAATTTTGTACGCTACGTGCTTTCCAAAGTCTAAGCACGGATACCGCTTGGCTATCGTAACCCGAAACCATCATATCATACGCAACCGCTTGAATTTCTTTCGCGTCGCGGTAGATAGCCTCTAAACCGTTTTCCGTCCACTTTTCTTCGATATATCCGTCGAATTTAACGGTAAACGTCTTATCACTTCTTTGCGTAAGCCATACTTCGCCTCCAGGGAGCCAAACGTCGGGGAGCTCCGTCTGCCAACCGTCAACGATTTTTTGCTTAAAAAGCCCGTAATCGTAACGAATGGAATACCCCATAGCAGGATAATCACCCGTTGCGAGTGCGTCTAAAAAGCAGGACGCCAAACGCCCTAAACCGCCGTTACCAAGACCTGCGTCCGGTTCTAATTCGTATAATTCTTCGAGCGTAGTATCGTAATCTTTTAAGGCTTCGGCAAAAACGTCTTGAATGCCGAGATTAAATACGCTGTTTTTCAACGAGCGCCCCATCAAAAATTCCATACACAAATAATATACGCGTTTTGCTTTTTTCGCTTTGGTTACCGTGTGGAATTTATGGCGTTTTTCCAGCATAATATCGCGAACGCTCATAACGACTGCTTTATACAGTTGTTCTTTGCGTGCTTCGCTGGGCGCAACGCCGAAGTAGCGCGAAAGCTTACCTTGAATAAGCTCTTTTGCTTCTTGTTGTGTGATTTGTTCTTTTTTCATATTCTAAATTCTCCTGAAAAATTTTATCCGCTAGTAAATCGAAAAGCTCTCACCCTTTCCGATATTATTTTAAGGTATTCTTATAAAGGTTTTTATATTCTTCCGCCGAGCGCGACCACGAAAAATCCGTCGTCATTGCCTTTTTCATCAGTTTTTCCCATTCGTCGGTATTTTTATACGCGTCAATCGCCTCGTGAATAACGTAAAGCATATCGTACGCGTTACAGGACGAGAAAGTAAATCCGTTTCCGCCTGCGCCGAACGGTTTAATACTGTCGAACAGTCCGCCCGTTTCACGAACCAAAGGTATCGTTGCGTAGCGCGACGCTATCATTTGCGAAAGCCCGCAAGGCTCGCTTACCGACGGCATTAAGAAAATATCCGAACCCGAGTAAATTTTTCTCGATAAATCGCCGTTAAAAGCGATATTGATGGACGCTTTTCCTTCGTAGCGTTTGCCAAGGTCCTTGAAATACTCTTCGTATGCAAAATCACCCGTGCCAAGCAATACGAATTGAATATTTTCGTGTAAAATATCTTCCGCAACCGTCTTGACAAGCTCTAATCCTTTATGCGAAACAAGCCGAGAAATCATAGCAATAATCGGTACGTCTTTCACGGGTAAACCGAGCATTTTTTGAAGTTCCGCTTTACAAATCTTTTTATTTTCTAAGTCGTTTTCATTAAAATTCGCGAACAATGCAGGGTCGGTTGCAGGATTATAGGATGCAACGTCGATACCGTTCAATATGCCCGTTAATTTCGCGGAATTTTTACGGATTATATCTTCTAAACCGTGTGCGTATTGAGCCGTTTGAATTTCCTTTGCGTAAGTCGGGCTTACCGTAGAAAATTGCTCCGTACATTCAATCGCCCCTTTCATTAAGTTGATACAGGCGTCGTATTCTAATAAATTACGGCTATCCGAGGGTAAACCGAATAATTCTCCCAGCAAATCTAAAGAATATTTACCTTGATATTCAATGTTATGAATGGTGAAAAGCGTGCGAATGGATTGATATTCGCTCTTTTTTGCGTACATTGTTTTCAAATAAACGACGGTGAGCGCCGTTTGCCAGTCGTGGCAATGTAAAAGCTCGGGATAATAATCAATTACGGGTAAAATTTCTAATACACTCCGCGAGAAAAATGCAAAACGTTCTCCGTCGTCGTAATACCCGTAGCAACCCGTGCGTTTGAAATAATACTCGTTATCAATGAAATAATAGGTAACGCCCTTATCTACGCAGGTAAAGATACCGCAATATTGATTACGCCAACCAAGCGGAACGTAAATATTTCCAAGAAAATTCATTTTATGGCGAAATTCCTGTTTAATATCCGAATACAACGGTAAAACTACGCGAATATCATAGGTAGCGTCGCTTGCTAAGGCTTGCGGTAAAGAACCGATTACGTCCGCTAAACCACCCGTTGCGATAAACGGTCTTGCTTCGGACGCAACGAATAAAATTTTTGTTTTTTCTTGCAACGTCGGCTCTTTTGTACTTGCTTTTTTAGGGAAAGCGACCTTTTCTATGTTTTTAACTTTTACGTTTTTCGTTGTTTTCGATTCAGCCATAAAAAACTCCTTTGATAATGAAAATTAAAGTCTTGTGCCTTTTGGAATATAGTAAGGTAACGTAGCGCAACCGCCCAGCGTTTTTCTATCGCTGATAACTACGTTTTTATCGGTAATTACGCAATCTAATGCGGTGTTTTGACCGATAATATTATCCTGCATGACAATCGAATTTTTCACGACTGCCCCTTTTGCTACCTTGACGCCACGGAATAAAATGGAATTTTCCACTACCCCTTCAATTTCACAGCCGTCGGAAATGAGCGAATTTTTTACGACCGCTCCTTCGCCGTATTTAGACGGCGCGCTATCGCGAACCTTGGTATAAATATCGCGCGCACCGAATAATTCGTCGCGGACGTCTTTATCCAAAAGCTCCATATTATGCTTATAATATGCACTCATAGAATCAATGCCTGCATAGTAGCCTTGGTAATCGTAACGGTAAATTTTTAAGCTGTCAAGTTGTTTAATAAGTATATCGCTCTCAAAGCTAATAAAACCGTGCGTAACCGATTCTTCTACCAAATTGAGCAAGAATTGACGGTTGATGACCATCATATTGATAAAGATATCTGCTTTCGTACCGTCCGCAACGTGCGGAGAAAGCTTGATTTCGTTTACACGCCCGTCGTTATCCGTATTCACCAGCATAAAGTCTTTACGGTTACCCACCTTGCCGTAATGCGTAACCAACGTAATATCCGCGTTTTTGCTTTCGTGTTGTTCGATAATATCCGCAATATCCACGCGCATAACGCCGTCGCAGTCGGTAAGTACAACGTATTTCTCTTTCCGACGGTTCAAAAAGCCCGTAACGCTGTTGAGAGCCTCTAAACGCGTCGTATATAATTTATCGTGTTTTTCCGAGAAGGGTGGCAGTAGAATAAGACCACCGTCTTTACGCGCCAAATCCCAGTCCTTACCGCTACCGATATGGTCGATAAGTGAACGGTAGTTATTGCTCGTCATAAGCCCTACCGTCGTAATGCCTGAATTGACCATATTCGATAATACGAAGTCGATAATACGGTATCTACCACCGTAAGGAATAGACGCCATGGTTCTTCTGCGAACGAGCTCAGGTACGTTTTCTTCGTGTAAATTTGCAAATATAATGCCGATTGCCGATGCCATTTTCCATTTCCCCCTTATGCTAAAATATCCTTTTCGTGCATTTGACCTTTGTCTACGGTTACCCCGTCGGCAACGGTAACGCCTCTACCCAAAACGACGATTTCCGCCGTTGCATCTTTGGAAACGCCTATGTTTGCATTTTTACCGACCGTAACGTTCTCGTCAATAATGGAATAAGAAACGGTTGCGCCTGCCTTAATAACGCTGTTTGCAAGAACGACCGCGTCTTTTACGACCGCGCCTTTTTCTACGATAACGTTACTACCTAAGATAGAATTTTCAACGACGCCGTTAATTTCACAGCCGAGCGCGACCATTGCGTTTTTCACTACGCCAGTTTCGCCGATATGTTCGGGGGGCGCTAAGGGGTTTCTGGAATGAATCTTCCAAGACTTATCCGCGATATCAAATTCAGGATTATCGCCGAGCAAATCCATATTCGCTTCCCAAAGCGACGCAATCGTTCCTACGTCTTTCCAGTAACCGTCGAAACGGTAGGAATACATCTTCTCTCCTGCATTCAGCATAGCGGGTAATACGTCTTTACCGAAATCCTTGGACGAATTCGGATTCGCGTCATCCGCCTCTAAGTATTTGAAAAGCTTTTGCGCGCTGAAAATGTAAATACCCATAGACGCAAGCGTGCTCTTAGGTTGCTTGGGTTTTTCTTCAAATTGATAAATAGAACCGTCGGGGTTGGTGTTCAAAATACCAAATCTTGATGCCTCACTAAGCGGTACGTCAATCGCGGCTATCGTGCAATCTGCACCCGTAGCTTTATGCGCTTTGAGCATTGCGGAATAATCCATTTTATAGATATGGTCGCCGGAAAGAATGAGTACGTATTCAGGATTATACATCTTCATAAAGTGAAGATTTTGATAAATAGCGTTTGCCGTACCTGCATACCAAGAAGAATTCGTCTTTGCTTGATACGGGGATAAGATATGTACCCCACCGTACGTACGGTCTAAATCCCAAGGCTGACCGTTCCCTATATACTCGTTGAGTATAAGCGGTTGGTATTGCGTGAGCACGCCTACCGTATCAATACCCGAGTTTACGCAGTTGGAAAGCGGAAAATCGATAATACGGTATTTCGCGCCGAACGCAACCGCAGGTTTTGCTATGTTTGTCGTTAAAGCGTACAACCTACTACCCTGTCCGCCCGCTAAAAGCATAGCGACGCATTCTTTTCTTCTTTGCATAAAAGTTCCCCCTAAAAATTAGTTTATTTTTTTCAAATACACGCAAGTCATTTTCGGAATATCAAAACAAATAGAATATTCCTTTCCGTGGCTAAACGCTTTTTCCGTGTTAAAAACGTGTTTTTTACAAACACCGCGTCCACCGTAACGTATACGGTCGCTATTGTAAATCAGTTTATATTTCCCTTGCTTAACGCCTAAACGGTAGCCGTAATGGTCCGTGCCTGAGAAATTTATCATAACGATAATAGAATTACCCGACCTATCTTTTCGCTCGTAGGCGATAAAATTACTATCCGTATCGTCGGGCGCAAGCCACTCAAAACCCTCCCAAGAATCTTCTATTTCATAAAGCTCGGGGGCGTTTTTATAAATTTCGTTTAATTCCTGAACGGCAAGCGATAATTTTTTATGGAGCGGATATTCTTTTAAGAAAAATTCAATACCTTCTTTATAATTCCATTCCTTAAACTGTCCGATTTCCGAGCCCATAAAGTGCAACTTTTTCCCAGGGTGCGACATCATATATCCCAAAAATGCACGAACGCCTGCAAATTTTTCTTCGTAATCCCCTGGCATTTTACCGATTAAAGACGCTTTACCGTGCACGACTTCGTCGTGAGAGATGGGTAAAACGTAATTTTCTGAAAATGCGTACATCATAGAAAAGGTCAATTTATTATGATTATACCTACGGAACAACGGATTTGTGGAAATGTACGTTAATACGTCGTTCATCCAACCCATATTCCACTTAAAATTAAAGCCTAAACCGCCCATATTCGTCGGTTTAGTTACCATTGGCCAAGCCGTCGATTCTTCCGCAATCATCATTGCATGCGGATAAAATCCGAAAACCGCTTCGTTGAGCTTTCTTAAAAAAGCAACGGCCTCTAAATTTTTATTTTCGCCGTATATATTCGGTACCCATTCCCCAGGGTTTTTGTCATAATCTAAATACAGCATAGACGCTACGGCGTCCACTCTCAACCCGTCGATATGATACGTTTCAAATAAAAAGATTGCGCTGGATACAAGGAAGGATACGATTTCATTCCTACCGTAATCAAACCGACGCGTGCCCCAGCCTTTATTTTCCTTTCTATCCCATTGCGACGATTCGTAGAGCGGTTCACCGTCAAATTCATACAAACCGAACGTATCCTTAGGAAAATGCGCGGGTACCCAGTCTAAAATAACGCCTATTCCCGCTTTATGGAAACAGTCGACAAGATACATAAAATCCTTGGGCTCTCCAAGTCTGGACGTAACGGAAAAATAACCCGTTACCTGATATCCCCAAGAACCGTCGAAAGGATGCTCCGTTACGGGCATAAATTCTACGTGCGTATACCCCATAGAAACGACGTAATTTACAAGCTCTTTTGCAAGCTCGCGATAGGTTAAATAGCTACCGTCTTCGTGTAATTTCCAAGACAATAGATTGACTTCGTATACGTTTACGGGCGAGCTGTAAATATTTATATTCTTACGCTTGTCCAAATATTCCTTATCCGACCACTTATATCCGCTTAAATCATACAATTTAGACGCATTGGAAACGCTGGAATTCGGTGTTTCCGAATGGAATGCATACGGGTCGGCTTTGAATAACGTCCTGCCGTCGTACGTTTTAATGCAGTATTTATAAGCGTCGAATTGTTTGACTTTGGGAATAAACAACTCAAACGTTTCCCCGTCAATCATTCTCTCCATAACGTGCGCAGAGGAATCCCAACCGTTGAACTCCCCTACAATGGAAACGCTTTGCGCGTGCGGTGCCCAAACGCGGAAAATAAAACCGCGCTTACGGTTATAAGTAGCAGGATGCGCCCCTAAGAATTCGTACGCCTTACAATTTTCTCCGTGGTGAAATAAATATAAAGGTGTATCCGTATCAAAATAAGCCATAAATCCTCCGCTTATAAACTCGTATGCGCGCGCAACGGGTTTAATATCTTTACACTATATATTGTACTACAAATTTCAAATATTTTCAAGGCTTTGGGCACTTTTTTCTTGTATTTTTAATGATTTTTTTTGACATTTATGGAAAATATTATATTTTTATTTCAATTCCTAACAAAATTACTATGTCTATCATAGGTATTATGTTTGTCGAAGTATTTTGATTATGTTACGCATAGTTTTTATTTTGAGTAAAAATAAAGAGAATTCCCCTATTTTTAGCGCGGAGAATTCCTTTATAAAATAATAATTTATATTGTTTCACGTAAAATGTTTCATATTAAGCGTTTATATTTTCTAAAATATTTAATAATTGATTTTTTAGAGAAGATAAATTACCGTTATTATCTAAAATATGAACGTTTACATTTTTCAATAATTGTTTTTCGTCTTTCGCGTAATCATATTGCGCTTGGATTTTAGCCATTGCTTGGGACGCGGTTATATTATCTCGAAGAGAAGTCGCTTGGATACGCTGTTCTAAATTTCTCATTACAACGATAATTTTATCGAAATTTTGCTCATATCCCCTTTCAAATAATAGCGGAACTTCGGCAAAAACCGTATCTTCGGTAACGGAATCCATTAAATTATGCAAACGCTCCATAATTAACGGATGCGCTATGCTGTTTAATTTTTCTCTTGCGGTATCCGAAGAAAATATAATAGATGCCAAGCGAGTTTTATCTATTTGATTATGAACAACAACACCAGGGAACGCCTTTTCAATTTTTGATATATAGCTTGGCTCAAAAATCAGCTCATTGTAAATTTTATCACAGGAAAATACTGAATATCCCATTTCCGATAGACATTTACAAACGGTTGACTTACCACTTCCGATTCCGCCCGTGATTGCAATTTTTTTCTTCATAACACCCACCGTTTCACATAAAATGTTTCACAATTTTTTATTTTACAGTTTAGAATCGAACCAGTCCTTACCTACGCCAACTTCGACGGTAAGCGGAACGCTTAAACGAATGGCGTTTTCCATTTCTTGCTTTAAGATATTAGACACCGCTTCCGTTTCGTCCTTGGGACAATTAATTACAAGTTCGTCGTGTACCTGTAAAACGAGTTTAGCCTTATAATTCCCTTCCTGCAAGCGTTTGAAAACGCCAAGCATTGCAAGTTTTATAATATCCGCACTTGAACCCTGCAAAGGCATATTCATAGCCGCGCGTTCGCCAAAACCACGTACGTTATAATTAGACGAGTGAATTTCATTGATAACGCGTCTACCGATTGATA
>JAFVOG010000083.1 GCA_017505945.1 Clostridia bacterium | reverse complement strand
TTTTGAAAAACCTATTGACAAATGAAAATTTTGTGCTATAATAAAGGTACAAAAGAGAAAGAAACAAACAAAAAATGTTTGAAATTCTCAAAAAAGCAAAGAGGAAACACCGATGCACAGATAGGGTTGAGCCAAAGGACTTGGCACAGGGGTTGCAGGGACGCAACGAAAAATAAAGTGAAAGGAGGTAAGAAAAGGTATGATTCCTTACATCTTGATGCACTTAAAGAAAGAAGAGGGGACGGAGGTATAGTCCAATGAACAGCATAGTCGAGGAACGTAGATAAAATATCCGTAAAGAGAAAGCGACGAAGCAGGCATACCGCGGGGATGCCGTCGCGCGAACGATATTCAAAACAAGACACGGATAGAAAATGACAAGACGTTTCTACAACTGAATACGAAATAGCAAATCTCCTGTTTTGGGCAGGAGATTTTGTTTTTTGTTGGACGAAATCGGTGAAACGAAGTGGCGGGTGGACAAAGTAATCATTTTTTTGAAAAGCTCTTGACAAAAGTGTGTAACTCTTGTTATAATAAATTGAATATATAAATATCCCGTAACAAAGTTACGGAAAAGGAAAAACGTATGACGGAAAAGGGCGTAAGACAGTTACATAGATTGATTTTAATTGTGGCGGATTTCGTTTCGGTGACGTTGGCGTGTTTAATCGCGTGGTTTTGCACGGCACGGTCTTTATCGCTGGTATCTTGGCCTGTGTTTGGGTGGTGGACGGCAAACCTTTTGGTTTCGTTCGCGCTGTTGTTTTTATTTGGACTGTACGACGTCGTGTTTGCGACGATAGGGCTTAGGGAAGTATTGAAAATGGCGTGCATCTCCGTTTTGCTGTGTCTTTGCAACGTGGTTGCGGCAGGTATTGTTTTGGAGAACGGGGTGTATCTTGAATTTTCCACGGCATTTGTCTTTGCTATGTCCTTCTTTTGTATGATTTTGTGCGTGCGCTTTTCCAAGCGTATTTATCTTGCGTGGAAGAGTTATACATTTATCAAGAAAAATTATCACACCAACGTTATGGTAGTGGGCGCAGGCGACGCAGGCGAAACGCTTGTGAAAGAAATGATACACTCCGATAAAATTACGTACAAGCCCGTATGCTTTTTGGACGACGATTTGGGCAAGCACGGCAGGACGATTTGCGGGGTAAAGGTCGTTGGTGCAATCAAGGACGTAAAGAAGTTTGTCGAGCAGTACGAAGTACAGGAAATTTTCGTCAGCATTCCGTCGTCGGATAAAAAACGCATCAGTGAAATTGTAAAACAGTGTAATGAAGCAGGCGTGCCCGTAAAGATGTTGCCGGGACTTTATCAGCTTGCTAACGGTACGGTCAATGTGGAAAGTTTGCGTAGCGTGGACGTCGTCGATTTGCTGGGTAGAGAGCAAGTAAACGTCAACTTGGAAGAAATTATCGGCTATATCGAAAATAAAGTCGTGTTGGTCACGGGTGGTGGCGGTTCGATAGGGAGTGAGCTTTGCCGTCAAATTGCTACCCATAACCCCAAGACGCTGATTATTTTGGATATCTACGAAAATAATGCGTATGAAATCGAGCAAGAACTGCGCAGAGGCAACCCCGATTTGCATTTACTTACGCTGATTGCCAGTGTACGCGATAAGAGAATAATGCGCGACGTATTTGAAAAATACCGTCCGCAAATCGTATTCCACGCGGCGGCGCATAAGCACGTGCCGTTGATGGAAACCAGTCCCAACGAAGCGGTGAAAAATAACGTGTTCGGTACGCTCAACGTAGCCAAGTGCGCAGACGAGTACGGCGTGGAAACGTTCGTACAAATTTCCACGGACAAGGCGGTGAATCCCACGAACATTATGGGTGCAACCAAGCGTATTTGCGAAATGATTATTCAAACAATCGGCCGTAACAGTAAAAATACCAAGTTCGTAGCCGTGCGCTTTGGGAACGTGCTCGGCTCTAACGGTTCGGTAATTCCGCTGTTCAAAAAGCAAATTGCGGAAGGCGGTCCCGTTACGGTTACGCACAAAGATATTATTCGATACTTTATGACGATACCCGAAGCGGTTTCGCTTGTATTACAAGCAGGTGCATACGCAAAGGGTGGACAAATTTTCGTTTTGGATATGGGCGAACCCGTCCGCATTTACGATTTGGCGTACAACTTAATCCGTTTGTCGGGCTTTGAACCCAACGTCGATATCGATATCGTATGTACGGGCTTGCGCCCCGGTGAAAAGCTGTTTGAAGAACGGTTGATGGAAGAAGAAGGTTTGCAAAAGACGGACAACGGCTTAATCAATATCGCAAAGCCTATCGAAATGGACGAAGCGTTTTTGTGGAATATGTTGCAAAAGTTAGAAGAACAGGCGTACGGCGAATCGGCGGATATGAAAGTTTCGGTAAAGGAACTTGTGCCTACGTACACCATTGACACGCGCGACAGCGTTGCCGAATCGTTGCATTTGAACGAAGAAAAATAAAACAAAAATAATAAAAGCCCTGCCTTGCATTGTGCAAGGCAGGGCTTTTCGTTTGTCTTATTTCTTTAATTCCAAGGTGCGTTTATACGCCGCCGTAACCGCGTCCATTACCGCGCCCCTGAAACCTGCGTCTTCCAGGGCGTGGATACCTGCAATCGTCGTTCCGCCGGGGGAACAAACGGCGTCCTTTAAGTCGGCAGGGTGTCCGAAGGTAAGTAGCATTTCCGCCGCACCAAGCAACGTTTGCGCCGTATAAAGGTTAGCTTTATCGCGCGGTACGCCACACTCTACGCCTGCGTCGGCAAGTGCCTCTGCAAACGCATAGACGAACGCAGGACCGCAACCTGATAACGCGCTTGCCGCGTCAATTTTATCTTCGGGGATTTTATCTATTTTACCTGCTTTGGCAAAGCATTGTAAAAACGCCTGTTCGTCCGCTTGGCTTGCGCCCAAAACGGTGTATAAAATCATACCTTGACCAAGTTCTGCAGGGGTGTTGGGCATAATGCGGATAACGGGCAAATCGTCGCCTAAGTATGCACGGATAGCCGACGTGGAAACGCCTGCCGCCATCGTGATAATTACGGCGTCGTTACGTAAGCGCAACACTTCTTTCATTTGCGCGGTGGTTTCTTGCATATTTTGCGGTTTTACGCCCAAAACGATAAATTTGCAAGACTGCACCAAATCCAAAATGGAAAGGGGGGTTGCACCGAACTGTTGTTGCAGTTTGTCCGTTTTCGTTACGTCGTAATCGCATACGGCTACGTTTTTTCCATCGATTGCCTTGCACACCGCACGGGCGAGTGCACCGCCCATATTGCCACAACCGATAAATCCGATTTGATATTGCATAATTTGTTCTCCTTTGTTTAAACGCGCACCTGCCCATCGCCTTTGATGATATATTTATACGAACAAAGCTCGGTAAGTCCCATAGGTCCGCGCGCGTGTAATTTTTGTGTAGAAATACCGATTTCACAGCCTTTTCCAAATTCTCCGCCGTCGGTAAATCTTGTCGAGGCGTTGACGTACACCGCGGAACTGTCCACTGAACGGGTAAACAGGTCGGCGTTGTCTGCATTTTCGGTGATAATACAATCGCTGTGCCCCGTCGAGTGGAGCGCGATATGCTCAATAGCTTGGTTGACGTTGGTTACCACTTTAACGGCAAGGATATAATCTAAAAATTCGGTATCAAAATCCGTATCGCTTGCCTTCGTGCCACCGATAATCGCGTGTGCTTGTTCGTCGCAACGCAGTTCTACGGGGGGCAGGTTTTGTGCTACTCTTTCGTCGCAAAGCCGTTGCTTTACCAAAGGTAAAAAGTCTTGCGCTACCGACTTGTGTACCAGCAAAACTTCTTCGGCGTTACAAACGGACGGGCGGGAGGTTTTGGCGTTATAGATAATATTTAATGCCTTGGTAAAGTCGGCGGATTCGTCCACGAATACGTGACAAATGCCCGTGCCCGTTTGAATACAAGGCACTTTGGCGTTTTCCACGCACGAACGGATAAGTCCAGCACCGCCACGGGGGATAAGCGCGTCCACGTAGCCCACCGCCGTCATGAGTTCGGTTGCCGATTGACGGGAAGTGTCTTCGGGGAGATTGATAAAGTTTTCGTCCACGCCTTCTTCTTTCAATGCACTTCTCAGTGCTTGTACGATAGCGTAGGAAGAGTGGTAGGCGTCTTTGCCACCGCGCAAAATACACACGTTACCGCTTTTGAAACACAGCGAACCTGCGTCGCTCGTCACGTTGGGACGGCTTTCGTAGATGATACCGATAACCCCCAAAGGTACGCGCGTTTTGGTAACGATAAGCCCGTTGGGAAGGGTAGTGCGCTCTAAAATTTCGCCTACGGGGTCGGGAAGTTTTACCACGTCCCTAATGCCGTTTGCCATACCTTGAATACGTTTTTTATCCAAGCGCAACCTATCCAACATAACGTCGGGTAAAACGCCTTTTGCGTTTTGTAAATCGATGGCGTTTGCCTCTAAAATTTCGTCCGCTCGCGCCTCTAAGGCGTCTGCCATTTTCATTAAGACGCGGTTTTTCTTTTCCGTTGTTAAACGGGAAGCGGATGCAGAAGCGCGCTTGGCGTCTTGTAAAATTTCTTGCGTCGTTTTCATTGCGTACTCCTTACGCGAAAAATCTTGTATATTCGCCTTGTTCGGCGTTTACAATCGCATATAAAATATCAGGGTTTTCGCCGTTGGCAATTACCATATCCACGCCGTTTGCATTGCAAAGCTTAGCGGACGAGAGTTTGGTTTTCATACCGCCCGTACCCAAAGCCGAGCCTGCGTCGCCTGCAAGGCGCAAGGTGTTTTCGTCAATGCCGTGTACCGCGTGGATAAGCGTTGCGTTTGCGTTTTTGCGCGGGTCGGCGGAATATAATCCGTTTACGTCGGACAAAATAATAAGTAAATCGGCTTTTACGCTGACCGCAACCAAAGCGGAAAGGGTATCGTTGTCGCCCACTTTAATTTCTTCGGTGGCGATAGTGTCGTTTTCGTTGATAACGGGCAACGCGCCAAGCTGTAAAAGGCGCGTGATGGTGTTATTGAAATTTTGATGTCTATCTTCGGCGGTAAAGTCTGCGCCTGTAAGCAAAATTTGCGCCACGGTGTGGTTATACTCGGCAAACAGTTTGTCGTAGGCATACATCAATTCGCATTGTCCAACGGCTGCCGCCGCTTGTTTGGTGGGGATATCGGTGGGTTTGGTTTGCAAACCTAATTTTCCAACGCCCATACCGATTGCGCCCGAAGAGACTAAAATGACTTCGTGACCTGCGTTTTTCAAGTCGCTAAGCGTTTTACAAAGTTCGCCCGTGCGTTTGATATTCAATTTACCTGTCGCGTGCGCCAACGTGGACGTGCCGACCTTGATAACTACTCTCATAACCGTATCCTTTGTTGGGGAAACACCCGTCGTTTTCCCGTATATAATATAGAGTATAGACCTTTTTTCCGCGTTTGTCAAGCTTTGATAGGGATAAAAAGCGGTAAAACACACCAAGAAATCGCGTGCGCGCGAATTAAACGCGTATTATAAATGAAAAATATTTGATAAATCGATAAATTTTTGTCATATTCGAAAAAATGGACAAAAAAATGTTTACAATCGATTTTATTTATGGTATAATGTTCTAAATTAGGATAGATTTGTATCCGAAAATGATTACGTAAAACATCAAAAGGAGATATATTTATGACCAAGAACCAAAAAGTGCTTCAATTCGTAGCAGATTGTCAAGCGTTCGCAACCCCCGACAAAGTCGTTTGGATTGACGGTAGCGACAAACAAAGAGACGAACTCCGCGAAGAAGCTTGCGCGACGGGCGAAATGATTAAGCTCAACCAAGAATTGCTCCCTGGCTGTTACTATCACAGAACGGCGGAAAACGACGTTGCGCGTGTAGAAGACAGAACGTTTATTTGCTGTGAAAACGAAGAAGACGCTATGCCCCACTCCATTGTAAAATGGAAGGCTCCCAAAGAAGCGTATGCAATGGTAAACGAAATTGCAAAGGGCGCTTACAAGGGCAGAACGATGTACGTTATCCCTTATTCGATGGGCGTTGTAGGCTCGCCTTTCTCCAAAATCGGTATTGAAATTACCGACTCCATCTACGTTGTTTTGAACATGATGATTATGACGAGAGTAGGCAAGATGTGCTTGGACGCACTTGGCGTTGACGGCGATTTCGTTAAGGGTTTCCACGCAAAGTGCGACGTGGACCCTGAAAAGAGATATATTATGCATTTCCCCGAAGACAATACGATTATTTCCGTAAACTCGGCTTACGGCGGTAACGTACTTTTGGGTAAGAAGTGCTTTGCGCTCCGTATCGCAACCAATCTTGGTAAGAAAGAAGGCTGGATGGCAGAACATATGCTTATCCTTGGTTGCAAACGCCCCCAAGATAAGGAAATGAAATACATTGCGGCTGCGTTCCCTTCCGCTTGCGGTAAGACCAACCTTGCAATGCTTATTCCCCCCAAGCAATACCTTGACGCTGGCTACGAAGTACAATGCGTAGGCGACGATATCGCTTGGATTAGAGTAGGGGAAGACGGAAGACTTTGGGCGGCTAACCCCGAAAACGGTTTCTTCGGCGTTGCGCCCGGTACCAACGAAAAATCTAACCCCAACGCTTTGGCATCGACCAAACAAGGCACGATTTTCACGAACGTGGCTTTGAACCCTGCGGATAACACCGTTTGGTGGGAAAAGCTCACCAAGCAAGCTCCCGCAGAACTGATTGACTGGACGGGTAAGCCTTGGACGCCCGACTGCGGACGTAACGCGGCGCACCCCAACTCCCGTTTCACCGCTCCTGCGGAAAACTGCCCTTGCATTTCGCCTGCGTTTAATTCTAAGGAAGGCGTGCCCCTTTCCGCGATTATCTTCGGCGGAAGACGTGCTACGACCACTCCGCTCGTATATCAATCGAGAGACTGGAACCACGGTACGTTCGTAGGTACGATTATGTCGTCCGAAACGACGGCGGCTGCTACGGGTGCAGTAGGCGTTCTTCGTCACGACCCTATGGCTATGAAACCTTTCATGGGCTACTCCGTAGATAGATATTTCCAACACTGGATTGATATGGGTGCAAAGGTAGAAGAAAGCAAGCAACCTAAAATCTTCAACGTAAACTGGTTCCGTCAAGACGAAAACGGCAACTTCATGTGGCCTGGCTTTGGCGACAATATGCGCGTTATCGACTGGATTTTGGACCGTTGCGAAGGCAAAGTAGAAGCGCAAGAAACGGCTATCGGTTACGTGCCTTATGCAAAGGATATCAATATCGAAAACTGCGATATCGACGCGGAAACGCTTGAAAAGTTGTTGGTTGTAGATAAAGCTCGTTGGGCGGCGGAAGCAGAAGAAATTACGAAGTACTATGCGGATAACTTCGGCGACAAGATGCCTAAGGAAATTATGGATAACCTTGCAATTCTCAAAAAGAACTGCGCAAACTAACAGTAAAAAACAAGCCCCGTTTGCTTAGGCAAACGGGGCGTTGTAATCAGGAGAACAAAATGAAAAAAGTACTTGTTATTTCGGGGAGTCCGAGAAAGGGCGGAAACTCGGATATCTTATGCGACGAATTTATCAAGGGCGCAATGAACGCTGGAAACGAAGTGGCGAAAGTGCGCGTTGCCGAAAAGAAAATCGGGTACTGCCTTGGGTGCTATTATTGTAGAGAGCACGGGGGCAGGTGTGTGTTGAACGACGATATGGAAGATATCTTGCAAAAGATAATCGAAGCCGACGTGTTGGTGTTTGCTACCCCCGTATATTTCTATTCGATGAGTGCGCAGTTAAAGACGCTGATTGATAGAACGGTAGCGCGCTGGACGGAAATCGGCAATAAGGAGTTGTACTACATAATGACTTCGACGGAAGACGAAGATGATACGATGGACGCTACGCTTGCCGGATTGCACGGCTTTGCTATGTGCGTGGACGGATACGAAGAAAAGGGTATTTTGTACGGCAAAGGCGTAACGGACAAAGGGGACGTGAGAAATCGTCCAGAACTTATGCAGATTGCCTACGAAATGGGTGAATCGGTGCACGAGTAAACGGACAAAGAAAAGCGGACTTGCATACGGCAAGTCCGCTTTTCGTATGCGCCTATGCGTAAAACCGCCCTTATAGGGCGGGACAGACAAAAAATTGCAAAAAAAGTTATAAATTTCACGCAATTTTTTTGCGTTTTATATAGCTTTCTTTGCTAAAATGTGTTATAATTGTTAAAATGAATACGTGCGGTCTTTTTTCGCGCGCGTGGTACGGAGGAAATCGTATGCAACCTATTTACAAAAGAATTTTATTAAAACTTTCGGGGGAAGCGCTTGCAGGAGACCAACGCTTTGGGCTGAACCACGAAGTGATTGCACCCGTCGTGGAACAAATCGTAGAATTGCACAAAATGGGCGTGCAAGTCGGCTTGGTTATCGGTGGCGGTAACTTTTGGCGCGGTAGGCAAGGTACGAATATGGAACGGACAACTGCCGACCATATGGGTATGCTGGCAACCGTTATGAACTCGCTGGCTATGATGGACGCGATTGAGCAAAAGGGCGTGCCCGTTCGCGTGCAAACGGCGTTGGATATGGTTTCGCTTGCCGAACCGTTTATTTTGAGAAAGGCGCTTCGCCATTTCGAGCAAGGCAGAATTGTTATTTTCGCTTGCGGTACGGGAAATCCCTACTGTTCGACGGATACGGCGGCAGCGCTGAGAGCGTGCGAAATCGGCGCGGACATTTTGCTTATGGCAAAGAACGTGGACGGCATTTACGATTCCGACCCCAAAACCAACCCCAACGCGAAAAAGTACGAAGAACTCCGCTATGCGGATATCATTAACCGTGGTTTGAAGGTAATTGACTTTACGGCGGCGACGATGTGTATGGAAAACGACGTGCCTACGCTTGCGTTTGGTTTGAACGAAGAGAACTCGATTGTTCGTGCGGTATGCGGGGAAAGTTTGGGCACGATTATCAAAGTATAAAAACGATAAGAAAAAAGTTAAGGAGAACGAGATATGTTAGAAAACGAAAAGATTGAAGAAATGATGTTGGAACTGGAAGAAAAATGCGAAAATTCCCTTCGCGCTTTGGAAGGGGACTACGGTGCAATCCGTACGGGCAGAGCAAACCCGCGCATTTTGGATAGATTAGAAGTAGAAGCGTACGGCGGTATGAGCAAGCTTATCGAGCTTGGCAACGTTTCCGCTTTGGACGCCAAGTGTTTGCAAATCAGTTTGTGGGACAAATCGCTCTTAAAAGCGGTAGAAAAGGCGATTTTGCAATCGAATATCGGGCTTACGCCGTCCAACGACGGGAACGTAATCCGTTTGGTATTCCCCGATATGACGGAAGAAAGACGTCGCGAACTGGTAAAGCAGGCTAAGAAGATGGGCGAAGAAACGAAGGTTGCCGTTCGTAACCACCGCCGTGAAGGTATGGATATCATCAAGAAGATGAAGACGGCGAAAGAAATTTCCGAAGACGAAGCGTCGGGTTGCGAAGCGGACGTGGAAAAGCTTGTCAGCGAATATATGTCTAAGCTGGAAGGCATTATTTCCGCAAAAGAAAAAGAATTGATGTCTATCTAAACTATGGGTAGGAATATAATAAAAGCAGGGACGAAAATTCCCAAGCATATCGCGATTATTATGGACGGCAACGGGCGTTGGGCGAAAAAACGTTTTATGCCCAGGGGGTACGGACATAAAATGGGTATGGAACGGATGATAGGGCTGTTAGAGCGCGCGTTTGATTTGGGCGTTTCCTACGTCACCGTTTACGCGTTATCGACGGAAAATTTAAGCCGTCCGCAAGAAGAATTAAACGGCTTGTACGATTTAATTCGTACCTATTTTGATAAGTATATGGGCAAAATTTGCGAACGCGGGGTAGGTCTGCGCGTTATCGGCGATACGTCCTTGCTCCCCGAAGACGTACAAACCATACTCAAAAATAGTGAAGAAAAAACGGCAAAGTACCAAGACAAGTGCGTCAACGTTGCGCTTTGTTACGGTGCACGCGCGGAAATTGTCCGCGCGGTAAATACGGCGGTGCAACAGGGAGAAAAGGTAACGGAAGAAGGCTTTTCGTCGCTCTTATATACGGCGGGGCAACCCGACCCCGATTTGCTTATCCGTACGGGGAAAGAAATCCGTCTTTCCAACTTTTTACTTTGGCAATGCGCCTATGCGGAAATGTATTTTTCCAAAAAGATGTTTCCCGAATTCAGCGATAAAAATTTGGACGAAGCTATCGTTTGGTATTCTTCGCGCACAAGACGGTTTGGAAAAACGGACGAACAGTTATAAACATATAAAGGGTTAATTACATATAGAAAAGGGAGGGAACAGGTACGCGAGCAAGCGCAATTAAACCTGTTTTCTAAAAAGTATAATGAAACTTCGTTCTATCTCGGCTACGGTGTACGTTGCCGTGCTGTTGATATTTTATCTATTAAAAATTTTTGTGCATCCGCTGTGCTTTGACGTACTCACGTACGCGTTTGCCATTATCGGCACGTTTGAAATGTTGCGTGCGGTAAAGGAAAAAACGACTAAGGCGCAACGGGTAATCGTTTGCATTTTTGCGTTTGTGTGTATCCCTTCGTGCGCCATAGGGGAAACGTTCGGGTACGGCATTGCAACGTTAGCAATTTGTACGTTCGTGCTGGCAATTGCACTGTTGTCTTTACTCGTATTAGACCACGAACAAACGACGATAGAAAATTTGGGCGTATCGCTGTTTGCAAGCGTATATCCCAACGTACTTATCACGATTTTGGTGTTCGTAAACCATATCCAAATGCCCGAAGCTTTGGCGGAATTAGCGTTTAATTCCAACTTACTTATTCCACTTATTTTTGCCATTTCGCCTCTTTCGGACGTATTTGCCTATTTGGTGGGTTGTTCGTTGAAAAAGGTATTCCCGAAAAAGCTTGCCCCCGCGATTAGCCCCAACAAAACGGTAGTAGGCGGTATCGGCGGGCTTTTGGGCGGTGTAATTGCGTCAGGCGCGGTTTACGGCATTTATAGTGCAGTGGCAGGTAGTTTTGTCGATATGCATATTTGGTTGCCTGTATTTCTTGTCGTAGGGCTGTTCGGTGCGTTAGCTACCGAGTTTGGCGACTTGGTGGAAAGCTGTATCAAGCGCAAGTTGGGAATTAAAGATATGGGCAAAATTATGCCCGGTCACGGCGGTATCTTAGACCGTATCGACGGCACGATGTTTACCAGCGTCGTCATTTACTTGGCATTTGAACTCATTTTCCGTTTTTATATTTAACGTAGTGGAGTAGCTATGAAAGAAATTGCCCTTATCGGCTCGACGGGCTCTATCGGCAAACAGGTTTGTTCGGTGGTGCGCCGTCACGCAGATAAATTCAAAATAAAAAGTATGGTTGCAAACGCTTCTGCGGAAGCGTTTTTGCGTCAAATTTGGGAATTTAAGCCCGAATACGCCGTAATGGTGGACGAAACCGCAGGGTTAAGCATAGCGGATAAAATCCCCGACGGGGTAACGTTTCGCTATGGGAAAGACGCAGGGCTGGACGCTATCGGCTACGGCGACGTGGCGTTTGTGGCGGCGACGGGTTTTGCAGGGCTTGCCTACTCGTTAAAAGCGATTGAACTGAAAAAGAATATCGCGCTTGCCAACAAGGAAACGCTGGTTTGCGGAGGCGAACTCGTGATGCGGAAATTGCAAGAGGCAGGGCTTTGTATTATGCCCGTCGATAGCGAACATTCCGCGCTGTGGCAGGCACTCTCTTTCCGCACGGACGCCGAATTTGACAAACTGATTATCACGGCAAGCGGTGGGCCGTTTTACGGTTGGAGCAGGGAACGGTTACAATCGGTCACCCCTGCGTCCGCCCTCAAACATCCCACTTGGCAAATGGGTGCAAAAATTACCATTGACAGCGCAACGCTACTCAATAAGGGATTTGAAGTGATTGAAGCAAAGTGGCTTTATAACACCACTTTGGATAAAATTCAAGCTATCGTGCAACCTGAAAGCATTATACACTCGATGGTGCAGTTTGCCGACGGCGGGATTTTGGCGCAAATGAGCTATCCCACGATGGAGCTTCCCATACAGCTTGCGCTCACCTATCCCGAAAGGTTCGATTGCGATTTGCAACCTATCGATTTTGCCAAGCTTGGCAATATACGGTTTTTACCGCTGAATAGAACGGATTTTCCCTGTTTTGATTTGGCACTGAAAGCGTTGGGGCTTGGGGATAACTATCCTTGTGCGCTCAATGGGGCAGGCGAAGTGGCGGTGCGTGCATTTTTAGACGGACGGATAGGTTTTTTACAAATTGCGGAAACTATGGAAAACGCTCTTTTCAAGACGGAGCGTTTGGCGGTAAAGGATTATCAAACGTTATGCGAGACGGACGCAAGGGCAAGGGCGCTTGCGAAAGAATACGTCGCGACAATAAAGGAGTAACGCGTTGGTTGGCAATTTATTAAGCTTTGCAAGTATTATGAAAAGTATAGGCGGTATTTTGCTTGCCGTGGTTATCCTACTCGTTATGGTAACCGTACACGAATTAGGGCATTATATCGCGGGGAAAATATTGCGTTTTAAGATAACGGAATTTTCCATAGGGTTTGGGCCTGCGCTGTTTAAGCGTCGCAGTAAAAAGACGGGCGAATTGTTTGCGGTACGTCTCGTGCCGTTGGGCGGTTACTGCGCTTTTGACGGCGAGGACGAATTTGAAGAAGAAAAACCCGAAGAACCGTTTGCGGAAATGGCAGAACAACCGCAAAAGAGCGAAGAAACGCAAAAAGTAGAAGAAACAACGCAAATGGACGGGGGCAGGGATGAGAAGAAAGAAGAATATCCCGAACCCGTAGGCGAGCGTTTTAACGACCAAGCGCCGTGGAAACGCATTATCGTATTGCTTGCAGGCGTTACGATGAACTATATCTTATCCCTGCTCCTTATTATCGTGATGTTTGCAGGGTTTGGCAGAACGGTGTACCGTATCCAAGTGGAAAAACCCCAAGAAGGACAAACGCAAACGTTCATTGCGGAAAGCGGTTTGCAAACGGGGGATATCGTGCTTAGCGTGGACGGGGAAAAACCGTATCTTATTACCGACTACGTAGATATATTAAACGGCAAAGACGCAGGGGATACGTTGACATTTACCGTGCTTGCAAACGGTGAAAAAACGGAGAGAACGGTAACCTTGTTAGAAGACGCGCATTTCGTCAATATGTCGGATACGCAAACGCTTTTGAAAGCGTTGGGTATTTACGGCATGTACGGAGAATCGCATAGGGAAGGATTTTTCCAAACGCTTGGTTCGTCGTTCGTGTATTCGTTCAAAATCGGAGGAACGCTACTGCGCTCGTTGGGGGAACTGTTGACAGGCAAAATCGGCTTGGAATCGATGGGCGGTCCCGTTACGACGATTAAGGTAACGTCCGAAGTGGCGTCGGCAAGCGTGCAATCCTTCTTAAATATATTCGCGTTTATCGGCGTGAACTTGGCGGTGTTTAACTTGTTGCCCGTGCCTGCGTTGGACGGTTGTAAAGTTATATTTTGCATTATCGAATGGATTAGGAAAAAGCCCGTCAATCGTAAAGTGGAAGCCATTATCAATTTGGTGGGTATCGTATTCCTGTTCGGATTTGCCATTTTGGTGGATATTTTACAATTTTTGTGGTAAATTTTTTGAAAAATATAAAAGTGTCAAGTAAAAATGCTTGACACTTGTTTTTTTATTGCGTATAATGATAGAGCAAAGTGCAAAGGGGGCAAAGTATGAAAGACGATTTGGTATTTCTTTCGCTTTTAGATTTGTACTCGCCGTTGCTTACGCAAACGCAACGGGAAATTTGCGATTTATATTTTAATTACGACTTGTCTTTGGGTGAAATTGCCGAACAAAAGGGCGTTACCCGTCAAAGCGTAAGCGATTGTTTGGGCAAATGCCGTAGGCAGTTGGAAACGTACGAAGAGAAGTTGGGTTTTAATAAAACGATGGACGCGTTAAACGCGGAAATCGAAACGCTCCGCAGGCGCATTGCGGAACAAAACGGTTAAGGGAGGTTTGGAAATGGCGTTATTCGGCAGTTTATCCGAACGGTTAAATCATATTTTTTCCAAACTCACCAAGCGCGGAAAATTGACGGAATTAGAAATCAAGACGGCAATGCGCGAAGTGCGCGTGGCGCTGTTAGAAGCGGACGTGAACTTGCGCGTAGCAAAACAGTTTATCGCGGACGTCAGCGAAAAGGCGGTAGGGCAAGAAATTCTTTCGTCCTTAAACCCTGCGCAACAAGTTATTAAAATCGTCAATGAAGAACTCATTGAGCTTATGGGCTCGAAAAACGCAAAACTTGAAGTTTCGTCCAAGCTCCCCACCGTAATGATGATGTGCGGTTTGCAGGGCGCAGGAAAAACGACGCTTTGCGGAAAGCTGGCTATTCAACTGAAAAAGCAAGGCAAAAAGCCCTTGCTGGTGGCGGGGGATATTTACCGTCCTGCGGCAATTACGCAGTTGCAAGTCGTGGGTAAAAACGCGCAGGTGGAAGTGTTTGAAAAGGGTACGCAAAACCCTGTAAAAACGGCGAAACAAGCGATTGAGTACGCACGTTCTATGGGCTACGATACCGTAGTTTTGGATACGGCAGGGTGCTTGCAAATCGACGATACGTTGATGCAGGAGCTGGAAAATATCAAAAAAGA
>JAFVOG010000011.1 GCA_017505945.1 Clostridia bacterium | reverse complement strand
ATTGTTCATTCCTTCACATCTTGTGCAAGAAGTGGTAGAAGGCGCAGCGAAAACGCACGTAAAGGACGATTTCGGCTTTGAGATGATAGGACAAAATAAGTTTACTACGGCGCAAATCGATAGAGCTACGTGGACGGAAGAAATGCTGGATATGTTGCTCGACTGGATAAAGACAGATCCGCGTGGCGAGAAATACCGTGATTTAGACTGGTCGCTTGAATATAAGCTTGCAAGAGAGGGCGACCCTGACGATACGCAAACGGCGTTATGATTTACATATTATCTTGTGAAACGGTTGAAAACGGTGGTGGAATTTACGCTTTTGATTTCACGGAAAACGGCGGGGTTGCAACGCGGGGATATTTTCTGTGCGATAGACCTATGTATGCGGTAAAGACCGAAACAGGACTTTGTGTATTGCTCCGTCAGCCGTTTGAAAATAGCGAAGAAAGCGGATATTTCTATATTGATGAGAATTTGCAAAAACCTACGCAAATAAAGAGCACGAAAGGAAGATGTGCCTGCCATTTGTGTGTGGATAAAGGCGACGTATATATCGTTAATTATTTAAGCGGAAATATCGTGGAGAACGGCGAAGTTCTCGCGCAAAGGCAAGGCAATAGCACGCACCCGACAAGACAAACGCAGTCGCATACGCATTTTGTAGGACAAACGCCCGACGGTTATTTAGCGGTTTGCGATTTGGGTACGGATACGCTTGCGATATACGATAAGAATTTGAAACTTATTAGCGAAAGTAAAGTGCCGAGCGGTTACGGTATTAGACATTTGGTCTTTTCTAAGGACGGGAAGTATATCTATGCCGTAAACGAGCTTGTGCCGTCGGTAAGCGTTTTTGCCTATCAAAATGGCAAAGCAAAGCTTATTCGTACCGTAGAAATGGAATGTAAAAACGAAAAAGCGAACGGCGCGGCGATACGGCTTACGGACGACGGAAAATATTTATATCTTTCCTTGCGTGAAGAAAACGTGATATGCGTGTACGAGGTGAACGGAGAAACGCTAACCTATTTGCAGACAATACATTGCGGTGGGGACAGCCCGAGAGATATAAACGTATTTGGCGAATATTTAATTTGTACGAATGAAAAGAGCAACGACGTAACGATATTATCCTTGGAAAATGGTCTCATAACGGAGCAGGTAAACAAGTTTTCGTTGGGGGCGCCGTTATGTGTTTTATAGGCGAGAAAATATCTTTCAAGCTGATAAAAAATAACCTAAAAGGAAAAACGAGCGAGTAAGCGTTAATTTGTATTTTTGTATTCGCGTGGCGAAATACCCATAATTTCCTTAAATTGCTTAGAGAAATATACGTAATCTAAATACCCGCATTGCTCGGCGATTTGTGCGAGAGATAACGAGTTTGCATATACGTCAATTAAGAAACAAGCGTGTTTTATTCGAATTTCCGTTAAAAATCTAATAGGCGTTTTTCCTGTCATTTCCTTAAAAAGCGCTCTGGCGTAATCTTCTGCGTAACCGCTTTCTTGGAGTAACGCAGATAAATTCAATTCGCTATCCGAAAAGCGGTTGGATATATCGAAAATAATCTTTTTTATAGAGTTTTCGCTTTGCTTGTTTACTTTTATATTTTGTAATAAAAAATGCAAATAAGCAGATATCAACACCTGTAAATACTTATGTGAATTAAAACGATTATCGTATATTAACGTTGCGAGAGTTTTGCCTTCGCCACTTGGAGTATCGGATAAAACGACCGGTTCTTCAAAAGAGAAAAATGCTTCAAACGAACCACCGATAGAAATATTCTTAAACCCATTTTTCGAAGTAGACCCGTGTTCTATTTTTGGCGGTACGATAATAATTGTTCCGATTGAAAAAGGAATATTGCCTTTTTTCGTGAGCATTTGTCCGTTACCTTCAATATACAACATAATTTCATAATGGTTATGCGTATGAAGCGGATACGTTTTTACCCCGTCTTTTGTTTGATTGATGCGAGTATTCATAATAAAAAAGCCCCTTTACTGTTTTAGAAACGGTTTACTATATTTTAACAAAAATCTATCTTTTATACAAGTTATTTTATGTAAATTTCTATAAATTATTTCAAGTTTTTGTTATAATAAACGAGAAATAGCAAAAAGCAGGGAGTTTGTAATGAAGAAAATTTCAGGATTGCAAAAGGGAATGGGTATAGGCGGTTGGCTTACCAACTATAAACGTTTTAACGTAATACCGCAAAATAAGAGATTAGATATAACCGTTGGAGATATGGAGCATTTTGAAAGCTATATCACCGAAAAGGACGTAGCGTATATCGCAACGCTTGGAATGGACCATATCCGTTTGGGGTTTGACCAAATAGTCGTTGAAGAAGCCCCGTATAGTTATAGAAAAAATATAATCGAGATTTTGCACAACTTTGTAGCTTGGTGTAAGAAATACGAATTGCGTGTCGTTTTGAATATGCACAAGGCAGTGGGTAATTATTGTGATATTTTAGAAGAAAAAGGGTTGATGCAAGATACTGAACTGCAAAATAGATTTATCGCGGTATGGGTAAAGTTAGAGCAAGAATTTTCTGGCGATAATACAGTTATATTCGAGCTTTTGAACGAAGTGGTTAACGCAACGGCGGCGGAATGGAATGCACTTGCAAAGAAAACGATTAAAGCGTTGCGAGCGTTGAATAAGGAACGTCTTATTATTGTAGGTGGGGTGGAATGGAATAATCCACCGGGATTAAACAACCTGCAAGTGTATGACGACGAGAAGGTTATTTATACTTTTCATAGTTATGCACCGCACGAATTTACGCATCAGCAGGGGGTCTTAAAATCAGCGCAAATTTATTATAATAGAAAATTCGATTATCCGTCGACGGATATGGAGCGTTATCGTGATTTTCATAAGGTCGTATTAAATAAGGACGATGCTTATGAGAATTTAGAGAGAATGGATATTGAATATTTACGGCAATACATGCAACCTGCTAAGGACTTTATCGAGCGTTATCCTGATAAAATTTTATGGTGTGGGGAATTTGGAACCATTCGGCACTGCAATATAAAATATCGTGAAAATTGGATGCGCGATATGATAAAGGTATTAAAAGAATGGGATATTCCTTACTGCGTATGGAACTATTTAAGTACTCCAAACGACGGAAATCGCTTCTCTTTGGTTGATGACGATACGCGTTTAATTTTAAGCCGAGAAATGGGAGAGATAATACGGGGTAACGTATGATTGATTTGGTCAGCAGTATACTTTTATGCGTAAGTATTCTTTTTTCGACCGGCAGAAATCTTTTAACGAAAAATATTTCTAACGAAGGTTTTGGAACAAAAAGATTTTTTTTCATTCAGACTTTACTGTTTTTCAGCGGAACACTCTTACTCTTTTGCTTAAACCTTGGGACGCGCCTGAGAATTTCACTTCTAACCTTGCTACTATCCATTATATACGGTACGCTATTAGTGCTTGCGCAGTGGAGTTATACGATTGCTTTGAAAAACGGCAAAACGGGTATATGCTCAACCGTTTATTCCTTGGGTTTTATACTGCCCACAATCTTCGGACCGTTAGTGTATCAAGAGTCTTTTTCGGGCTGGGATTTATTAGGTATACTTATCGTCATTCCAGTAATTATTCTTGCAGGGACCAAAAAGAGTGTTTCAGAGAAGAAAGGAAAGGGGTATTTTATTCCGCTTGTTATTGCGATGGTTTGCTCGGGTGGCTTGGGCATTATGCAAAAAGTGCAACAGCGCTCCGCGTGTGCAGATGAAAGGGTAGTCTTTATGCTTCTTGCTTTCTCGTTTGCAACGGTATATTCGTTAATAGGTTTTTGTTTGTCAGAGAAGAAAAATTTTGCGTTGGAGAAAAAAGCGTTTTCTGGAATTGGAATTGGATTGGCGTTTGCCGGCTGTAATTTGCTAAATACCATTTTAGCAGGTCGATTGCCCAGTACGGTATTTTTCCCCGTCTTAAACGTTGGAACGATACTGTTTTCAATGATTTTAGGCGTAATGTGTTTTAAGGAAAAGCTAACAAAAAAGGATTTAGCAATCTTTTCTTTGGGCGTGATAGCAATTTTGTTTATCGCCATTGGATAATAAAAAATACAAAGGTGAGTGCGAATGAAAGCGATAAAGATTAAAAAAAAGCGTTGTAAAATGATAGCACATCGCGGACTGTGTGGATTAGAAAAGGAAAACACCTGCTCGGCGTTTGTGGCGGCCGCTATGCATAATTACTACGGCATAGAAACGGACGTCCACGTTACGAAGGACGGCAAATTTATACTATGCCACGACGACGATTTGAAAAGAGTTGCAGGTAAGGACTGGATAATCGAAGAAACGGAGTTTGCGAAATTAAGAAAGGTTAAATTATTCGATACGGACGGTAAAACCCGTCGGGCGCATTTAGTATTGCCGACGATGGAAGAATACTTTTCTATCTGTAAAAAGTATAAAAAAATCGCCGTTTTCGAGTTAAAAAATAGAATATCCATAGATAAGATTAAAGAAATCGTTGACAAGATAAAACAAATGGAATACTTTGAAAAAACGGTATTTATTTCTTTTCAAAGAGAAAACCTAGTGGATTTACGGTCGATAGAAAAGACGGCAAAAATGCAACTATTATCGGGTGAATATTCCAAGGACTTGTTTGATTTTGCCGTTAAATATAAAGCTGGTTTAGACGTGCATCATAAGCTTTTAAGCGAAGAATTTATCAAAAAGGCGCACGATTTAGGCGTAAAAGTAAACGGCTACGTGATAAACGATAAAACGGATGCGGAAAGGTACGTTGGATACGGCTTAGACTTTATCACGACGAATATATTAATTTAATAAAAATTTTTATCAAACTATAAAAAAGGAGAAAAAGGTTATGAAAAAAGCAGGAAAAATGATGGCAACGGCTCTGGCGCTCGTTTCCGTATTCGGGAGCGCGTCGGCACTCGTTGGCTGTGGTAGAAGAGAAAACGGAGAAGAAATTGACACGACGAAAACCCAGTTGTTCGTATCTACCTATGCTGGCGGTTACGGTGCGGATTGGCTGTATTCGTTGAAGGAGCGTTTTGAAACAGCGTACGCAAACGAATCGTTTGAAGAGGGCAAAACAGGTGTTCAAATCGTGGTAGACGACGGTGAATCGAGCGGTGCGGCAATCGCTTTATCGGCCAATTCCAACGAAGTAATTTTTACGGAATCCGTGCCTTATTACAACTGGGTAAAGAGCAAATCTCTTGTGGATATTTCAGACGTTGTTGCAGACGTGATAGCACAAGAAGGCGTAGATTTATATTCGGCTCAAAAAGAAGCGCTTACCGCGTTGGATTCCAAGTATTATGCATTACCTCACTATGAAGGTTATTACGGTATCGTTTATGATAAAGACTTGTTTGATAGCGCGAGCTTGTACTTTGCCACGAATGGTACGCTTACGAATGCAAGCGGTGAAAGAACGGTTGGTCCTGACGGAAAAACGGGAATAATCGACGGGGTAGATTACACGCAAGACGACGGTTTGCCTTCCACGTGGGAAGAATTTTTTACCATTTGTCAATATATGACACAAAATGGTATAACGCCTTTTATTCTTGCGGGTGGCTGTGCTGACGCCTATAGTAGACGACTTTTAGACCGTATTTGCGCGGCGTATATGGGCGAAGAAATGAATACTTGGTATAGTTTTGACGGAACGGTAGATTACGTATCGTCGACGACGGAAGCGACGGGCGAATTGTTCGGTTATACGATGACGCTTGAAAAAGGTCAAAAGATAACGGAAGAAAACGGATATTTGCTTCGTCAAATGCCTGGTAGATTAGTAGCATTGTCCGTGCTTCAAGGTTTGGCGGAAAAAGACTATTTTAATACGGATGCGCTTGGTGCGGGTACCTCGCATCTGAATACCCAAGAGAATTATATCAACTCGAATCCTAAGAATTCGCCGGTTGCAATGATGATAGAAGGTAGTTGGTGGGAGAACGAAGCAAAAGGTGCGTTTGAGAGAAGTATCCAAAATTATCCTTCGTATTATCCCAACAAAAAGCTGGAAGATAGAAACTTTGGATATATGCCTTTGCCTACGAAAATCAATTCGGCAGACCAAAACGAAGGAGATTCTAAGCTTTCTATGGAATATCTTCGTGCGTACGCATTTATCAATAAGAGCTCTACGGAAGATTGGAAAATCGACTTAGCGAAAGATTTCTTGCGTTTTGCCTACTCGCCTGAAAGCTTGGAAAAATACACGGAAGAAACGGGTACGGTTCGCGCAATGCAATATAAAATTTCGGATACGACCTACAATGGATTATCTACTTTCGGTCAAGATTTGTGGAATACGCATAAGAACAATAAAGTAATTTATAAACTTTCCAAGAATACGCTTTACATTGACAACGAAATAGATTTCACGGATACGTGGGGTACGAGTGTTTATACGTCGCCGTTTACACCGTTTAGAGGCGGTATGTCGGCTACTATGTATTATACGGGAACGTTGCTTACGCAAGCGTCTTGGGACGACTCTTATTCAAGCTATTTCAACAAATAAGAAATAAAAAGGTGAAATAAATGAAAGAAATTACCTTAAAAAAGAAAACAGGAATGGGTACGATAAAAAGGAATAAATTGACGTTTTATATCGTATGCGCCGCGTTACCCATTTTACAGTTTTGTATTTTTTATATCGGTGTAAATTTCAATTCCATTGCGCTGTCTTTTAAGAAATACGTTAGCGACGGAAACGGAAATTATTACTATACCTTTGCAAAATTTGAAAACTATAAGAAGTTATTCAAAATGTTCGCCGAACAAGAATATTTACAAAAAAGTATTGTTAACTCCTTAAAAGTATTCTTGTTTACAATGCTCTCCATTGTATTTTCGGTTTCCTTTGCGTACTATATTTCTAAAAAACACTTTTTCGGGAAAACGTTCCAAGTATTCTTGTTTGTTCCGCATATTTTATCGGCAGTTATTATGGTAACGATGTATAAATACTTTGTGGAAAACGTTATTCCCGACGTGTTGAGTACTATTTTAGGTAGAAAAGTTAACCCGTTGCTCTCTTCGCCAAATCGTGACCAAACGTTTGCCGTAATGATTTTCTTTTATATTTGGGCGAGCTTTGGTACGAACACGATGCTTTTTTGCGGGGGTATCAACGGTATATCCGAGTCTATATTTGACGCAGCGAAGGTTGACGGGGCAAGCGAGCCGAGAGAATTTATTTCTATCGTAATCCCCATGATTATGCCTACGATTACAACGCTCGTTGTCGTTGCGATTGCGCAGTTGTTTACACAGCAAATGCATTTGTTTACCTTCTGGGGTACGGATTTTAGAGAAAAATATCTGTATACGATAGGTTACTATTTGTATAATATGACGAAAAAAGCGGGTATATCGGGGATAGCGGAATATCCTATAATTGCAACGCTTGGTATATGCATTTCACTCGTTACAATACCGCTTACGATAATAGCACGAAAATGCTTAACGAAGATAGGCAATCGTTAAGGGGGACGAGAAAATGGAAAAGAATAATCAAACGAAAAGCAAAAAAAGTTTCTCTATCAGTTGGTTATCCGTGATAATATTGGTAGCGTTAATCGTGTATTCGATTATTTTAATTGCCATTTTGCTGTGGGCGGCGTTTTCGTCGGTAAAGACGGTCGATTATTTTAACAACGTAGACGTGGTATGGCCACAATCGTTGTTGCCGTGGGAATGGGAATTTGGAAATTACGGTTTTGTATTTATGAACTTCAAAGTACGACTCCGTGGAACGACTCGCTCGGTATGGATAGAAAGCTTGGTAATGAATTCCCTGCTTTATGCAGGCGTAGGCGCACTGTTACATACAGGGGTTGCGTGTTTAATGGCGTATCTTGCGGCGAAGTTTAAGTATAAATTTAGCGGGATAATCTATTGGACGGTTGTTATTTGTATGACAATTCCCATTGTCGGCGCAGATATCAGTAATATTCAAATCTTGAACGGAATGGGCTTTTACGATACCTTTTTAGGCGCGTGGATTTTGAAATTCAACTTTATGGGTACGTACTTTTTAGTATTCTTCGCAATATTCGCGACCTTGCCGAACGATTATGCAGAAGCGGCATTTTTGGACGGAGCCGGAGAAACGAAGGTTTTATTGAAAGTAATTTTGCCGTTGGTTTCCAGTACGTTTTTCACTGTATTTTTATTAAATTTCATTGCATTTTGGAATGATTATACGGTGCCACTTTTGTACTTACCTACGCATCCGACGCTCTCTTACGCCGTTCAGTATTTAACAGACGGTGGCGGCGAAGGGGATTTCAACTACGTACCCGTCCGTATGGCGACCTGTTTCTTGGTTGCGATTCCCATTTTGATTTTATTCCTTATCTTCCGTGGGAGAATTATGAATAAGGTTTCGATGGGCGGTATTAAGGAATAAGAGATAGTAAGGAGAAAAATATGAATAAAAAAATGAAATGGTTGACAGCTTGTTTTTGCGCTATCGTTT
>JAFVOG010000082.1 GCA_017505945.1 Clostridia bacterium | reverse complement strand
TTGCTATTGAGTGCGTCAGGCGACGGGAAAGTGCACAAACGACTTTCATAATACATAGCATTAGAAAACGCAATTAAGCTTTCGTGTTTACTTCTATAATGCCAAGTCAAATGGCGTTGGGGCATATTGATTGCCAAACAATCGTCCAGCAAGCTTTCCATATCTTCGTTTTCCAAGTTATCTTCGTCCACGTAGTTGGTATGGAAAAAAGTTGTCGGCGGTAACTGCTTAGGGTCGCCCACGACGATGGCGCATTTACCACGTGCAATCGAACATATGGCATCCGCCGTAGGAATTTGCGACGCTTCGTCGAATACGACCATATCGAACAGCCCGTTTTGCGGTGCTAAATATTGCGAAACCGTAACGGGGCTCATCAACATACAAGGCGCAAGCACCTTGATAAGTTCAGGAATTTCTTCAAAAAGTTTCCGAAGTCCCGTTCCGCGTAAGTTGGATTTGGAAAGCCGTGCAAAGTTTGCCACTTCCAAACTCAAACTGCCTTCGGTAGATGCGGTAGGCAAACGGGAAATGAGTTTCGCCCGTATCGCGTCTTTGGCAAGCTTTGCAAATTCGTCCATAGCCAAACGGAGCGATTCCGATTGTTCTTCGCATACCCCTGCGGAAAACTGCGAGAGTACGGGGTCAAGCGGTAAGTTGGTTTGCAAGAAATTTTTATATACGTTCTTTTCAAAGCTTGCAACGATATTTTCGCCCGTGACGTCCCCGTTTTCCAACGCTTGCGTGATAAACGTCAGCCCTGCCTTATCCAAAGCGGACGCCGTCTTTTTATACATACACCAAGACGCCAACATATCGATATTTTCGATAAGCGCGCCTGCCTTTGCCTCATAATACCCCAAAACGTCTTCTTCGGGAAGTTTATTTTTATCCGCAATCGTAATTGCGTTGAAGTTTTCTTCCGCGCCGTAAAAGCTTGCAATGGCACGCATTAACCCTTCGTGCATAGGCGTAGCGTGACCGCTATCCGCGCGCAGGCACATACTGTTGAAACTGTCCGCGTTATAGTCCATAAACAACGAAATACAGCGTTCGTGTAAATCGTACAGTTCTTTCAAGAAATTTCTACGTGCGTCAAAATAATCCACTCTACCAAACGCAAACGTAAAGTATTGCGAAAGCTTCGTAGTATGCCGTATCGTTTTCATCGCCACGTGCGCGTCGTACACCATACCCATATCCTTAACGATTTCGTCGTCTGTATAGGATTGAATGGATACACGGGTAAGCTTTTTATACAAATTTTTCGCCACACGGTTGCTTTCAATATCTTGATTTTCACCGTCCAGCCACGCGCCCAACTCTTCGTAATCGTTGCCAATTTCTATAAACTTTTTATACCTTGTAAAGTAGCGTTCTAAGCACGCATCCAGACGCTTGTTGGCGTTGAAAAAGATATGGAAATCGTTTTCGTCCTGCGTAAAATATTTATGCAACACACCACTGTTGAGCGTTTGTACCACCGCGAGCAACGTGTCCAGCTTCGTACGCGTGAGCGTGCTGATTTTTTGGCGGTACTGTTCCAAAAACATTGCCACGTAGTTTTTCAAATGCTTAATTTCCGCAAGCATAACTTCCGCAGCACAATACACGCCGTCACGCACAAAACGGGAATATTCGGTAATATTCACGTTTGCGAACGGAGACTTATGCACGCCACCGCACTCTTTTGCCGCCGCTGCCGCGGTTATCATCATATTCTCGTATTCTTCAACGTTTTCCTTGGTCAAACCGTCGTAAAACGTCGTTTCGATATTCATAAGTTCGGGCGCGTTTTTGTATTGCAAACATTTCAATAATGCCTCGTATATCGATAAGCCCAAACGGCGTTTTTTGTGCAACGCCTCCATAGGCGCTTTCAGTTCGGCACGCGTCTTTACAATGGACGTGCCCTTCTCCGTAAGCGCAACCTTTTCCGTATCTCCTGCAAGCGCAAGGGTGGACGTCAATTTTTGCAAAACGTCCGCTTTATTCGTTTTATTCGAGTGCAATTCTAAACAAAAATCGCCAAGTCCCAAACTATCCAAACGTTTTTTAACGACGGACAACGCCGCTTGTTTTTCCGCGACGAACAACACGCGCTTGCCCTCGTACAGCGCGTTGGCGATAATATTCGTAATCGTTTGCGATTTCCCCGTTCCAGGCGGTCCGTGCAATACGAAACTCTTGCCCTTTTGCGAAGATGCGATTGCCTCCCATTGCGACGCGTCGGCAAACAGGGGCGTAAGCGTTTTTTCAGGACGAGAAGTATCTTCGTCAAGCGGTTCGGCAAAACCGTCTGCGTTTACTGCATTTTTCAAAAACGCGGATACGATTTCGTGCTTAGTAAACTCCCCTTTGTTTTGGCGCAAATCGTACCACATTTGATATCGCGCAAACGAAAAGGCGGACAAATACGCGTCGTCGTACACTTCCCAACGGCGCATCCGCATCACTTCCATACGCACCATGGCCAAAATCTCCGCAATTTTCAAGTTTTGCGAAGCGTTCTCCAAACCGCGCATATCGATATTAAATTCTTGTTTCAAATATTCAAGCAGAGTCGAGTTCACCGAAAATTCTTCATCCGATACGACCATGCTATACCCGATTCCGCCCTTGCTCTTTTTAAGGATAACGGGTTGCAATACGAGTGGAGCAAAATGTTCCGCCCCGTCCTCACGCGTAAACCAACGTAAAAAACCCAACGCCAAATACAAAATTTTCGTACCCGATTCTTCGTCGGCTTCTTTGTTTTTACGTATAAGCTTGCTTACCGTTTCCAAAAGTGTCGGCTCGTCGGTATATGCACGCACGACACCCGAACGGTTTTCCACTTCAAAAAGTTCGCGCATATTGCGCGTTTTGGACGATACCCCAAACTTTTCCCCTTTTACAAGTTTCATAAGTTCGGTATTTGCCGTTAAAAGATACGTTTCCTTGTTCGCGCTAAATTGAGCAAGCGCTTCGTCCAAATCCCCCGTGGCTAAGTGCACTACCGATTTCCCCGTTTGGAAATGCAATAATGCGTTTTTCATCGACAAATCGAGAAGTCGTCTTTCCCATTGCTTGTCCTTGGTTTGTTCGCCCTTTAATTTGAGCAATTCTTTATCAAACAGTTGCGACGGCATTTCGTCGGGCGAGCTGTGTTCTTCCGATAACACTTCGTACCCCGCAACGCCCTTTGCGCGCATAGGCAAAGGCATAATGCCCGACAAACGGCAACGGCGCACGTCGATAAGCCGTTCGAAATACGTACCGTTTTCCATTTTTTGTCTAAAATGCAATTCGGAAGTGGAATAGGACGCGTTTTTATCCACAAACAAATCTTCTACGTCAAAACAACTGATATTATTGATACCGTCGCTGACGTACGCAAGGAGTTTTTCCATATCGTCGGATACGGTATCCATAAAACAGCTATCGTACAGCCAAACACCACACGTAACTTCTTTTTCTCCAAGCACTAACACGGGGTGTAAACCAAAGCTTTCCAAACAACCGCAAGCAAATAACGCCGTTTCCAACGCACTCGCTTTTTGCGTGGATAACAGCTTTACGGAATTTCCCGTACAAACGGGCGCAGAAATATCGTTTTCTTCCTTTTCAAGCCCCAGCTTACGAAGACTTGCATATAACGCCGCTACAATACGGCGTACGGTATTTTTATCGTTGCCCACGTAACCGCCTAAATCGCACGAAACGTCCCATTTCTTTAATTGCGCAACGACTTCGTTTCTAATCTTTCCGTAATCGGCAAGACGAGACCGCACGAACGAGGCAAGCAACGTTAAATCCCCATCCACCCCCTGCCAATACTCAAACGGCAACGCAGTAACGGTAAATTCAGCGGTAGCAAGTACCTTTTTATCCTTTTTTAAGGTAGCAGTAATGCGCTCTTCTCGCACTTCTTCTAAGCTCGAAAAATAGGTAGGAGAAAGTACGTTGCCCGTTTCCACCGATACCACGCTTTCAAACGGAACTTCTTCCAACTGCTTTTCAAAGGGAATCAGCATCCCGTTCTCGTTCGTCAACGTAACGGTTAAGCCCTGCGCTTCTTCCCCTGCCGTATTACGGACTTGTAAGGACGAAAACAACGGTCGGCGCGTATAATAATCGGCATACGAAATCACGCGCGCCGTTTCCCCGACGAGCGTAAGCCATTCTTCCCATTTTCTTATTTTTTGCGCCATACAACCACCGTTACCGTTTTGTACTATTTATCTCTTTAATTATACACTTATTTCTCGAAAAAATCAACCCCACACACAAATAATTTTCCTGTTTTTTTCTTTATGCCAACCCTACGTCCAACGCCATCATCAAAACAAACCCTATCAAAACGCCCCACGCGCCCAATTTAGGCTTTTCGGGGATTTTCGCGTCAGGAATTAAGTCTTCCGCCGACACGAACAACATCGCCCCTGCCGACGCCGAAAGTAACCACGGCTGTAAAATTTGCAATTGCGACGCCAAAACAAACCCTAAACACGCAAATATCGGCTCGGCGATTCCACTCCCCATTCCCCATAAAAACGCCTTTTTATTGCTGTTTAACGCCGTTTTCATAGGCAAGGCAACCGCCATACCTTCGGGAAAGTTTTGTACGCCTATCCCTATTGCCAACCCGATTGCCCCTGCGAAAGCGGTTATTTCCCCTGAAACGAACGCCGAACCGAACGCAAACCCTACGGCAAGCCCTTCAGGGATATTGTGAAAGGTTACCGCCAAAAACAATCGAAACGGTTTGATAAGGGAAATATTCGTTTTTTGGCGTTTCGCCCCAAAAATAGGGAAAAGAACGTCCAAAATCACCAAAAATATCCCACCGAGTAAGACGGATACGACGGCAGGTATAAACGCAAGTTTTCCAAACGACAGCGTAAATGCATCTAACGCAGGCAATAATAGCGACCACACGGACGCTGCTATCATCACCCCCGACGCAAGCCCAAGAAAAAACGCTTGTGTTTTTGGGGAAACTTCCCCCTTAAAAAAGAAAACGACCGCCGAACCAAGCGTCGTCATTAAAAATATAAAACAAATCCCAAATACCGTCAACCCAATTTCCGTCATATTTCACCCAAGTATTTCTTTAGAATACGCTTTCGCGCCTACTATACAATATGCGGAATGGATAACATTGGGTGCCTTTATATTTCACTAAAAGAAAAAAGAC
>JAFVOG010000081.1 GCA_017505945.1 Clostridia bacterium | reverse complement strand
TTGCTCCTATTATTCTCACTTTTGCTTTTTGCAGTTGGCAATATTTCTCGCGTGAACCTGCATCTACAATACACGTTCGCAAACTGTAAACAGCACAAAAAAACAGCGAACACCCACAAGGGTATTCGCTGTTTTTGGTGCGGTCGACAGGAATTGAACCTGCATGGAGTTACCCACAAGATCCTTAGTCTTGCGCGTCTGCCAGTTCCGCCACGACCGCGTTAACGAACATAATTATATCCCAACATACAACCTTTGTCAACTCATTTTATGCCACTTTTGTAAAAAATTTAATTTTTTCTTTGCGTCCTTTTCTTCTTTGCGTATATTCCCCCTTTCTTCGCGCACAATATTTGTTAATGGAGGAAATTTATGAAAGCAACAGGGATTGTGAGAAGAATTGACGAACTTGGCAGAGTGGTAATTCCAAAAGAAATTCGGCGTACGCTCCGCATTAAAGAAGGCGACCCTTTGGAAATTTTTACCGACCGTGACGAGTTGACCTTAAAAAAATATTCGCCTATCGCCACTTTGGAAAAATTCAGCAAAGCGACGGCGCGTTCGCTTAACGATTTAAGCGGAAAACTTGCCTTAATTTGCGATACGGACGGCGTTTTACACGCGTTTGGGGACGGCAAAAAGGAATTAGACGGACAAACGCTTTCGCCCGATATGGACCGTATTTTGCGCGAACGGCGTAGCTACGTGGCAAGCATTGCCGAAGGGGGCGACGTAATCCCCATCACCACCGCAAGGGAAGAAGGCGTAACGGCGCAGGTTATCGTGCCTATCGTGTCGGGCGGGGATTTGCTTGGCGCGGTTGCCGTCTTATCCAAAGAAGAAGGCGCAAAAATGAACGTAAACGAAATGAATCTTGCCAAGCTTACCGCCGATATTTTAGCAAATCAATTTGAATAAACACACGAGCAAATACGAAATGAACGCCTAATACCTGCCCTATTGCGTTTGGTATTCGTTTCGTACCTGCCCCAAAGGAAAAGCTCCGCAAACCGATTACGGTTTGCGGAGCTTTTTATGTGTTTTTTCTTATGCGCCGAACTTAGCGAAAAGCCCTGCAAGGTATTGTTCCGCCATTTGGATAAGCGGTTCGAAATACGTTTGACAAATCTCGAAGAATCCGCCTGCAAGCGTCGTCTTTTCGGTAAAGAATACCGTATGCAACAAACCGAAATGCGTGAACAGCGTAAACACCGCCCAGAAGAGCAAGCATACCGCCAACGCGATAACGAAATACAGCAACACCGCAAATACACCGTCGATAACGCGGAAGGGTTTCCAGCTGTCTTTGACGTAGATGAGTCCTTTGAATACCAAGTTCAAAAGCACCATTGCCAAAATAGCCACAATGCTCATACCAAGCCCTGCAAAGATCCCGCCTACGATAGGCGCGTACTTGCCAGCCATGCCTTGTACGGCATATACCGTTGCTCCCACGATTTTATGGAACAGCCAAATACCGCCTTCGCTTGGTGCGTGGCACAGTTTGGAGAACGGGATATAGAAACAGAATACCACAAGCGCGATACCGCCAAGGTAAATCACGATTGCGCGAATCGTTTCGATAAAGCCGTTCTTTCTGCCCTTTAACAGGAAGGAAATGGCGATGCCAAGCATTAAGAAGTCGAGCGCGTAATTTTTGGTAAACGCTACGACGGCGTTGACTGCTCCGATAGAGAACAGCGAAGCGAACGTCGTATCTCTAAACGGCGTTGCCTGCAATACGAACAGCGTAAACAGGATAACGGTGGCAAGCACCATCGCGCAGTTAATCATACACGTCAAACTGCCGAATACTCTGCCCATAAGGGAAGGCTTCGCGTAACCGCTCTTTTGCACGAGCTTACGCGACGCGTACTTTTCGTAATCGTCGTAGTCTTCCGCTTCGTCGTCGTATTCTACCCAATCGTCGTCCTTCGTAAACACGTCGGCTTCTTTGCGTACGTATTTACGCTTGGGGCGTAAAACGAGCGCCATAATTCCGTGAACGAGCATACCGATAAGCAAGCACGCGCTTGCAAGGACAAGCGACGGCGCGAAAGCTTTTACGCTGTCGGCAAGGGGAATTTTTTGCGTTAACGGGCTTAATATACCGGCAAGCCATCCGCCGATAAATTTATGCAATAAGCAAAACAGCAAGCCCGTAAACAGCCACGTAACCCCCAGCCAGCTTACTCTGCGTACGCCCTTTTTAGCGCCTACGCACAGCGCGATAACTAAGGCAAGAGCGCAAAAGACCAAGACGCCTATCATCACGCCTTTTACCACTGCATCTCTCGTTGCTAAGATGGAATATAACATTTGCGTTATCTCCTTATCATTTTTACAAAATTATTTATTGAAATTATCCTTTAACGAAACGATTTCGGATAATACCAGTTTCCCGTTTTCTTCGCACTTTTTATAGTACCCAACGCGCATCAGCTGGAATGCTTTGCCGTCCACGCTTTCCGCAAGGTACGGTTCGGCTTTACCGTAGAAAATGTGTTCGCTGTCCAAATTCATACGTTCGCCAAAATCCTGTCCTGCGTATTCCGCGTCTTTGAGCAAGTACCCGTAGCGACGAATTTCCGCATCGACGCCCGTCTTACCATCTACCCATTGAATGGTGCCTTTTACCTTAATACCGCTGGTATCGCTGGACGAACGGCTGTTGGGTACGTACGAGCATTTGAGTTCTTGCACTTCACCGTTTTCACCGAGTACCACTTCGTCACAATGCACGATATACGCGCCTTTCAAACGCACGTAGCCGTCCTTTTTCAAACGTTGGTATTTGGGCGGAGGGTCAAGCGAAAAGTCCGCTTTGTCGATATACACGACGGACGAGAATTTCACCTTTCTCGTACCGAGTTCGGGTTTTAACGGATGCAACGCCGTTTCCAGTTCTTCTTCCCCTTCGTAGTTGGTAATCGTCACTTTCAACGGTTCTAATACCGCCATTGCCCGTTCCGCGTTTTCGTTTAAGTTATCCCTAATGCACGCTTCTAAATAGGAAAGCTGACATTCGGAGTTGGCTTTTACAACGCCGATTTTCGTACAGAAATCCAACAACGCTTCGGGGGGAACGCCACGATTTCTAAGCCCTGCAATCGTAGGCATACGGGGGTCGTCCCAACCGTGCACGTGTCCTTCTTCGACAAGCTTTTTCAAGTACCGCTTGGACATTACCGTATTCGTCACCGCAAGCCGAGCAAATTCGATTTGGCGGGGCTTGGGGTCAAACCCAAGGTTAATCCCTACCCAGTCGTACAACGGGCGGTGGTCTTCAAATTCAAGCGTACAAAGCGAGTGCGTAACCCCTTGCAAATAGTCGCAAATGGGATGTGCGTAGTCGTACATAGGATAAATACACCACGTATCCCCCGTTCTATGGTGGGTTGCACGCAAGATACGGTAGATAACGGGGTCGCGCATATTCATATTCGGCGACGCCATATCGATTTTCGCACGCAAGCACTTGCTACCGTCGGGGTATTTGCCTGCTTTCATTTCGCGGAAGAGTTGCAAGTTTTCTTCTACGCTACGGTTTCTATACGGGCTTTCCTTTCCTGCTTCGGTAAGCGTACCGCGCGTCGCGCTAATCTCTTCGGGGGACAAATCGCATACGAACGCTTTGCCGTCCATAATCAGCTTTTCCGCAAAATCGTAAATCGTTTGGAAGAAATCGGACGCATACACTTCCTTTTCCCAAGTATAGCCTACCCACAAAATATCTTTGCGGATAGCGTCAACGAATTCCGTCTTTTCCTTGGACGGGTTGGTATCGTCGAAGAACAAATTGCATTTGCCTTCAAATTTTTTCGCCGTACCAAAATTGACGAGCATACTTTTTACGTGCCCGATATGCAAGTACCCGTTAGGTTCGGGGGGAAAACGGGTTTGTACCGCTTCAATTCTCGCATTTTCGATATCGTCGTTGATGATTTGTTCAATAAAGTTGGTTGCTTCTATCGTTTTCATATTCTCACTTCTTCTTACACGCGTATTACGACAAGCCCACGATGGTACCGTCTTCCAGTAAATCGATTTTTTCCGCCGCAGGATGTGCGCCCAAGCCAGGCATCAACATAATTTTACCCGAAATGGCAACGATAAATCCTGCACCGCCCTTTAATACGATATCGCGGATTTGAATACGGAAACCCGTAGGTCTTCCCAACAGTTCCGCATTGTCCGAAAGGGAGTATTGCGTCTTTGCAACGATAACGGGCAAGTTACCGCAACCCTTTTCTTCAATCGTCTTAATCTTTTCCAACGCTTCCGCGGAGAAATCTACGCCGTCCGCGCCGTAAATTTTTTGCGCTATCTTTTCAATCTTTTCGCAAACGCCGTCTTCCAGTTCATACGGGTGGCAAAGCTTAGACGGAATTTCACACGCTTTTACGACTTCTTCCGCAAGTTCCTTACCGCCTTCCCCGCCTTTCAAGAACACGTCGGTAAATACCGCCGTAGCCCCTGCTTTCTTCACCGTATCAATCACGAAATCCGTTTCCGCTTTCGTGTCCGTGAAAAATCTATTCATAGCAACGACGACGGGCTTTTTATACACGTTCTTAATATTTTCAATATGCTTTAACAGGTTGGGCATACCCTTTTCCAACGCAACCAAGTCTTCCGTGGAAAGGTTGGTTTTATCCGCACCGCCGTGCAGTTTCAACGCCTTTACGGTAGCGACTATCACCACGCAGTTGGGTTCGATACCTGCCGTACGGCACTTGGTATCCAAGAATTTTTCCGCACCAAGGTCCGCACCGAACCCTGCTTCGGTAATCGCATAGTCCGCCAAGCTCATTGCCGCATACGTCGCTTGTACGCTGTTACAGCCGTGCGCAATATTTGCAAACGGACCGCCGTGGATAATGGCAGGCGTATGTTCCAGCGTTTGCACAAGGTTGGGTTTCATTGCGTCTTTCAACAGCACCGCCATCGAACCTACCGCACCGGGGATATCCTTTGCGCGCACGTATTCGCCGTCCGTGTTCAAGCCGACGATAATATTCCCCAAACGCTTTTTCAAATCG
>JAFVOG010000080.1 GCA_017505945.1 Clostridia bacterium | reverse complement strand
TCTCCACGATTGCGTCGTTCTCTTCTTGAAAAACCGAACACGTCGAATAATACAGCGCACCGCCTCGTTTTACGTAATTCGCGCACGTTTGCAAAATGGCAAGTTGCACTTTTACAAGCTCGTGCAAGTCCGTTTCCTTTCTAAACAGTTTAACGTCGGGGTTTTCACTGATAGTACCAAACCCCGAACAAGGCACGTCGCAAAGCACGCCGTCAAACGTTTCCACGTACTTTTCGTCCAAAACGCTACTGTCCTTTTGATGCGCCGTCACGTTTTCCGCGCCCATACGCGTAGCGTACTGCTTGATAAGTTCTACGCGGTGTTCATGCAATTCAAACGCCGTAACTGTCTTGCATTTTTTAGATAACAATACCGCTTTTCCGCCAGGCGCACTGCACGCGTCCAACAACGTTTCGCACGGCTCTACCACGTCGCAAATGGCAATGCTCCCCACCGATTGAAAGGTGTATTTCCCTTCTTCATACCCGTCGTCGCGCACGAAAGACGGGAATATATACTGGTTATATTTTTGCGTAAAGGGAGTAGTTTCGTAGGGCTTACCCAAATACTCGTCTTCTCCCTTTTCAAAGCGCACGGATACCCCTTTCGACTTAGCCAAAGCAATATCCTTTGCCCTTTCCCCGTATTCCTTTTGCAAGCGTTTTAACGCAAATTCAGGATAGGAATAACGCACTGCTTGTCCAAAGCAATCGTTAGGGATTGCCCTATCTACTTCGTCCTTATCAAACCGACGCAAAAACGCGTTGACGAAACCGCTTACCCCGTTTTTACCCAGCTTTTTCAAAAGGGTTACCGTCAAGTCCGTTACCATATACCGCTTTTTATCCATAAACAGCAACATATACAGCGCAATTTTTAACACCGTGCGCACGGCAAGCTTGGGGGCTTTGGGTGCGTAGTGGCGGATACAAAAATCCAAATATCCGTCCTGTTCTAAAACGCCGTAAACGATTTTCACCGTACGCGAACGGTACTGCTCTTCCATATACGTATCCGCAATGGCTTGTTTCAAATGCGCCCCACCCGAATACACTTTGGTCAAAATAACGTAGGGGTCGTAAACGGGATTGCTTAACATAATACCTGCCCTTTTTGCGCCTTTCTTCCGTTGATAAAATCTCCGCCCGAAACGCGTTTACCGCCTGCGGATTGCACTTCAATAAGTTGTACTGCGCCGTCCAAACATTTGACAAGCAAACCGCGCTTGGGCTTGTCGCCGAGCACTTCACCAAACACGGCGTTTTGACAAACGGCTTGTTCGTCGCCTACAAGCACGGCTTTTTCCGCTTTATATACGTTGATTTTTACCCCGTCTAACTCGGTATATGCTACGGGCGCAGGGTTCATACCACGCACCAAATCGACAATCTCTTTCGCCGTTTTGGCAAAGTTGATTTTTGCGTGTTCTTTGCTTATTTTTCGCACGACGCCGATATCCTTTGCACTTTGTGGTGTCAAAGTATATTCGCCTGTTTCTATTTCTTTTAACGCACGCACGATTGCATTTGCACCAAGCGTGGAAAGTCTATCTGACAATTCCCCGTACGTTTCCGTAGGGGTAATTTCCGTACGCTCTTCCAACAAAATATCCCCTGCGTCCAACGCAAGCACCGTTTGCATTACCGTCACGCCCGTTTGCGTTTCGCCGTTTACGATACTGCTTTGTATGGGAGATGCCCCCCTGTATTTGGGCAAAATGCCAGCGTGGATATTCCACACGCCCTTGCTAAAACCGTCAAGTAGCGCTTGGGGTAAAATTTGCCCGTATGCGCAAGTGACCATAACGTCCGCGCCCAGTGCAAACACGCTGTCCAGTTCGTCCTTAATTTTTTGCGGTTGCAATACGGGAATATCGTATTCTTGCGCCTTTACTTTTACAGGCGGTGGCGTAAGTATGCCCTTGCGCCCTTGCGGTTTGTCCGCTTGCGTAAGCACGCCCACTACTTGGTAGCCGGCGTCTATAATCGCTTGTAAAGGTTGCACCGCAAAATCGGGCGTGCCCGCAAAAACAATTTTCATACTTTCTCCATTATGCCTTTTCAATATGCGTCGCTTTATCTATATACAGCACGCCGTCCAAATGGTCAAGCTCGTGACAAATCGCGCGCGCAAAAAAGCCCTTCGCTTTGATAACGTGCTTTTCCCCAAAACGGTCTTGATAAACAACCGTCACTTTCATAGGACGGGAAACGATACCGCTTTTTCCGCGCACGGAAAGACAGCCTTCCCAGTCCGACTGTTCCCCCTTTTGTGCCGTAATCACGGGGTTAATGAGTTCAAAATACCCCTCGTCCACGTCCACGACGGCAAGACGGCGGAGCACACCTACCTGCGGAGCTGCAAGCCCTGCGCCTTGTTCCTTTTTCACCGTTTCTTTCATATCGTCAAGTAGAGCCCACAGCGTAGCGTCGAATTCTTCTACGGGGAAGCATTTTTGTCTTAATACGTCGTCGCCCACTTGTACTACGTTTCTAATTGCCATAACTATCTCCTTTTTCCTTACGTTAAGTTGGTCGGATTTTCTTCCACCGAAACGAGTACGTCACGCGTTTTCGCATCCGCGCAAATATCGTAAATTTCAGGGAGTACCGACACGTCGCAAAGTCGCATCAACACTTGATAGCGGTACTTGTTTTGTATGCGCTTAATAGGTGCGCGCATTTTGTTAAAAAATAAGAATTTTTCAGGGTTATCGGTATATATTTTTTCCAACCCTACGTACACCGTCCTAAGCGCTTCTATCGTCTTTTTATCGTCTTCGCCCGTCACAAGCACACGGACTATTTTAGAATACGGCGGAAACGCCGTCGCCGCACGCATAGACGTTTCGTTATCAAAAAAGCCTTCGTAATCGTACGCAATGGCAAACCGCAACACGTCGTTTTCGGGGTCGTACGTTTGCAATACCACTTTCCCCTTTTCTTCCGCACGGCCACTTCTGCCTGCCACCTGGGTAAGGAGCTGAAAGGTTCTTTCTCCGCTACGGTAGTCCGCAAAATGCAAACTCATATCCGCATCCAAAATACCAACTAAGGTTACCGACGGAAAATCGTGCCCTTTGGCTATCATTTGCGTGCCCACTAATATATCCGCTTTGTGTTCGGCAAATGCTTTTAATATCTTATAATGCCCTTCTTTACCGCTTGTCGTATCGTTGTCCATACGCAAAATACGCGCCGAAGGCAACGCCTTTTGCAATTGTTCTACAATGCGTTGCGTACCCGTTCCGCCGTACGCAAGCTTTTTCCCTCCGCAATCGGGACAGGCGGACAGCATAGAATATCGCGTACCGCAATAATGGCATTTCAAACAATCCTCGTCGCGGTGGTACGTCAGCGATACGTCGCAGTCTTTACACTTTGCTACGTAACCGCATTCCTTACAAGTCACCGTTTGCGAATACCCGCGCCGATTCAAAAATAAAATGGCTTGATTGCCCGTTTCCAAGCACTTTTCCAGTTCTTCTTTGAGTGCCGACGAAAAGGGGGAATTATTTCCCCGTCGTACTTCCCTGCGCATATCCGCAACGATAATTTCGGGCAGGGGTTTTTTATTGATACGCTTTTGCAAACGGATAAGAGAAAACTCCCCTTCCCTTGCCCGTTTATACGTTTCCACCGACGGCGTAACACTGCCTAAAACAAGTTTACAACCGTTGTATTTTGCCCGAACGTGCGCCACGTCAAACGTGCTGTATCTTGGCGCGGTTTCGCTAAAATAACTCGAATCGTGTTCTTCGTCCACGATAATCACGCCGATATTTTCCAAGGGCGCAAAGATAGCGCTTCTTGCGCCGATAGCAATTTTCGCCTCGCCCGTGCGCAGTCGCCACCACTCGTCAAAACGCTCGCCTGCGGAAAGTCCGCTATGCAAAATGGCGGCGTTTTTGCCAAACCTTGCGCGGAGCTGGGAAAGCATTTGCGGTGTCAGTGAAATTTCGGGCACGAGAAATATCGAGCTTTTCCCACGTTTCAAACAATCGGCAATCAGCGTCAAATATATTTCCGTCTTACCGCTTCCCGTTACCCCGTATATAAGCTGTACCGTCCTATCGTCCGTTTGCACGGTATTTACCGCGCGCAGTTGGTCGTCCGTCAGTGTGCGTTCCACACTTTCCGCAGGTACGCTTTGATAGGGGTTGCGCTTCACCTGTTCGACGGTGATTTGAATATATCCCTTTTTCTCTAAGGCTTTTACACTGCCCGAAAAGGCTTGGTTGAGATACGCACAGTCCGTCTTTCCGTTTTGACGCAAATATTCGACGGCGGATATTTGGTTTTTTGCCGATTTGGGGAATTTCATTTCTTTTCCCTCCACCAAAACGGCGTATCTTCTCGTCAGTTCCCTAACCTTGCCCGTACGCATTTCCGTAGGCAAAAACAAACGCAAAGTAAGCGCCTTTGGCACGCGATAACGGCTGGCAAGCTTTTCCGCCAAACGCAAACACTCCGTATTTAAGGCAGGCACGTCGTCCAGAACCTTAGCAATGCGTTTGAGTTTTTCCGTAGGATAGGTAGAGCTTTCTTTAAGGCGCATAACGAACCCCGTCACAAGCTTTGGTCCAAAAGGCGCGCTGACACGACTGCCAACGAGCATATCGTCGTCGCAGATATAATCGAATATTCTATCCGTTTCGCTGGTTGCAATATCTACGATTACTTCCGCTATCATACCTTACTCCTACCGCCCAACTAAGTGGGAAAAATTGCCCCGATATCTTCGAGGCAATTTGCAAAAATCAGTCTTTGGAAATTACGACTTTACCGTCCGCAATATCTTTGCAAGCGGAAAGCAATTCCTTGTCTTTCCCCATCGAATCGGTGATGCCTGCATTTCTTTGCGCTTCGATAATTTGACGGGCGCGTTTCGCCGCCACCGTGCAAAGCGCGTAACGGCTAATCGGTTCTTCGTCCGAGCCGAGCTTTCTAATCATTTCATCTACAGAAGGTTCGTTAATCATATCTATTTACTCCTTTTCAAGTTTGTTTTTCTTATTTATCGATAATACGTTCCAGCTCCGCCACCGCGTTTTCTATCACGTCGTTGACGATAACGTAATCGTATTTGTCTTTATGGGAAAGTTCGTATTCCAAACGGGACAGCCGTCCTGCAATTTGTTCTTCCGTCTCCGTACCCCTACCGATTAAACGGCGTTTAAGTTCTTCTACCGACGGCGGTGCAATCATAACGAGTACGCAATCGGGAAAAGCCCGTTTTGCGTTTAACGCGCCGATAACGTCAATTTCCAAAATTACTGATTTTTCTTTCAGCATTTCGCGTACAAACGATTCGGGCGTGCCATAGTAGTTGCCGAAATGTTCGTCGTATTCTAAAAAATCCTTTTCTTGAATACGTCTTTCAAATTCTTCACGGGTTAAAAAATAATACTCTCTGCCGTGCACTTCGCCAGCGCGCGGAGCGCGCGTCGTACACGAAACGGACTCTACGACGTCTGCTCTCTTTTTTACTACCGTTTTGACAATCGTGCCTTTTCCAACGCCGGCAGGTCCAGATACGACGATAAGTTTATTTGCCATACCACCACCTGCTTATTCGAGATGTTGCACTTGGTCGCGCACTTTCTCAATTTCGTTTTTGAGTGCAAGCCCAAGCCTCGTTACCGTAACGTCGTTGCTCTTGGAACAAGTAGTGTTTGCCTCGCGGTTAAACTCTTGCACCAAAAAATCCAACTTTCTACCTACAACCCCTTCTTCGCAAATGCTTCTAAACTGTTCGATATGCGAACGGAGCCTTGTGAGTTCTTCATCGATATTGCTCTTGTCGGTAAACACTGCCACTTCGGTAAGCAGTCTGCCCTCGTCGGGTTTTACGCCGTCCAAATATTCCTTAATCCGCGTTTCCAGCTTATCGCGGTATTCCTTAGCAATTTGCGGTGCACGCAACGAAATTTCGCCCACCAAACTTTCTATCGTTTGCATACGGGAAAGCATATCCGCCTTTAACTTTTCCCCTTCGACAAACCGCATCGCGTTTACGTTTTCCAGTGCCGACGTCAATGCCTCTTTCAAAGCGACCACTAGAGTTTCGTCCACTTGCGCATCGTCTTCTTGCTTTACCACTTCGGGATAGCGAAGCACGGACGTCACCGTAACGTCGTCGCAAAGTTCGGGGAATTCCGCTTTAATCTTTTTCGCCATTTCCACGTATGCACGGGCAAGCCCCATATCCAACGCAAGCGACGTCGTCTTTTCCCGTTTATCCTTAAACGATACGAACACGTCCACGTGACCGCGCGTCATTTTGTCGCGAATTATCCCACGTACCGTTTCTTCGTACGCCGCGAAAATACGGGGCGCTTTGAACGCCACGTCCAAATAACGGTTGTTTACCGTTTTTATTTCACAAATCAGCTCTACGCCGTCCTTTTCGTACGCGCCTTTGCCGTACCCCGTCATACTCAACATACGTTTTTCTCCGTGATTGCATACTTTCGATTGCACCATTATAGCAAAGTTTTTCCAAAATTGCAAGAGCTTTTACTCTTTTTTTATAAAAAAGAGAAAAACGGGGCAAAAACGCCCCGTTTTTCTTATTAAAAATCGTTTATTTATCCAGCATTGCCGAAAAGGCTTGCTCGTCGATAATTTTTATGCCAAGTTTCTTGGCTTTTTCCAGTTTACTGCCTGCTTCTTCGCCTGCAACAACCAGCGTAGTTTTCGCCGTTACCGACGATTGACAAACACCGCCACGCTCTTCAATCAGCTTTTGCGCTACGCTACGCTTAAAGTTTGTCAGCGTACCCGTAAGCACGACGGACTCGCCCGAAAATACGCCTTCTTTGATTTCGTCGTCAAAGATAGGCGTAACGCCCACGTCCTTTAACGCCTGCAACTCTTGCACGTTTTCTTCGTCCGCAAAATATTCGCAAATTGCCTTTGCCGTAATTTCGCCGATATTATCCAAAGCGCACAATTCTTCTTCCGTTGCGCTTTGTAACGCGTCCATACTCTTAAAGCGTTTAGCAAGGTCCTTAGACGCAACCCTGCCCACGCCGTCAATCCCGATAGCGTAAATAAACGCGTCCAAAACGGGCGTTTTGCTTTTTTCAATTTCCGTCAGCAAATTGCTAATTTTCTTATCCTTAAATCCTTCGACGTCCGCAAAATCTTCCGTCTGTAAACGATACAAATCGGAAAAGTTTTTTACGCCCTTTTTCTCGATAAGCGTTTGCGCCGTACTCCCTGAAAAGCCGTCGATATTCATTGCGTTTTTGCTGGCAAAATGGTCCAGCTTTGCTACCACTCTCGGCAAACACTCTCTATTTGGACAAAACAAATGCGCGCCCGTTTCCGTAAGCGTACTTCCGCAAGCAGGACAAACGGTAATTTTTTCAATATCCTTGCAGGTATCGTACGTTTCCGTCGTACCCAAAATTTCGGGAATTACTTCGTTGGAACGTCTAACTAATACCCTTGCACCTATTTTCACTTTCTTACGCAAAATATCGCCGTAATTATTCAGCGTGGCTCTCGACACCGTAGCACCGCCCAGTTCGACGGGTTGCAACAAGGCAAGGGGGGTAAGTTTACCCGTTCTACCCACCTGCCAAACCACGTTTTCTAAAATGGTGGTCACTTCTTCCGCCTCGAACTTGTATGCAAGCGCCCAACGGGGGAATTTATCCGTATAACCCATTTCCGTGCGGAGCGTAGCGTCGTTTAATTTGATTACCGCCCCGTCCGTCAAAACGTCGATTTGCTTTCTTTGCACTTCTATCTCTTGCAAAGCGTCTTGCAGTTCCATTTCGTCTTTGCAAACTCTAAAATACGGGTGCGTCTTAAAGCCCTGTTCTTTCAAAAACGCGTGGGCTTGCGTTTGGGAGAGCTGTTCTCCCGTCGAAAGGTAATTGATATCGTAAAAATAAATATCGGGCTTTCTCTCCTTCGTAACCTTCGGGTCTAAATTGCGGATAGCCCCTGCCACGGCGTTTCTTGCGTTTTTCAACGGCTCGTCCGCCGTTTGATTGTACGCGTCCAACACGGACAAACGAATCACCGCTTCGCCACGCACTTCCAAAAGACCTTGATAGGCAATCTTCAACGGGAAAGACTGAATCGTCAAAACCTGCGCCGTAACGTCTTCGCCAACCGTACCGCTTCCACGCGTCGTCGCACGCACGAACAAACCCTTGTCATACGTCAAACATACCGTCAAACCGTCGAATTTATATTCTACGGTATATTCGATTGTATCTTGCGAAATCCCGTTTTCCACCGCGTATTTTTGCACGCGCGTCGTAAACGCCTGTACTTCTTCCGCCGTTACCGCCTTGTCCAAGCTATACAGCTTTTGAATATGCGTATGCTTTTCAAAGCCTTTAATCGGCTCTCCACCGACGCGCTTTGTCGGGCTGTCTTCATACACTTCTCCGCTTTCTTCCTCCAAGCGTTTGAGTTCGTCGTATAAAACGTCGTACTCCTTATCCGCTACGGTAGGCGCGTCCAAAACGTAATATTCGTACGCCCATTTATTCAGCAAATCTACCAGTTCTCTTTTTCTATCCATAGTATTTCCTTACAGCACGGTAAGCGGTGCTAAGCTTGCGGAAAGCTGTTTAATCCCTAAGCCGTCAAACGCTACGTCCAAAATCATATTCGCACCCGTTCCGCGCGCGTTAATAATTATGCCTTGCCCAAATTTGGGGTGTTTTACTTTTACACCAGCCTTAAATGCGGACAAGTCCTTTGCTCCCGTTTGCGTAGGGCGTTGCGGAACTTTACCCATACCGCCGAACGTATAACCGCCACTTCCCGTTTGCGTGGGCTTGGTATACGTCGACTGTCCGCCGTAGTTGGTCGGTTTCCACTCGCTTCTAACGGGCGCGCCGTTTGCCCTGCTCCCGTAACTGCTACCCCCGTACGAGCCGTTACCCCCGTAACTGCCCCCACCGTACGGTTTGCGATAGCCGTCGTCTTCGTCACGATAACCAAAGCGCGAAACTCGTCGTTCTTCGGGCAATTCTATCTCGGTGGATAACTCTTTCAAAAACCGCGAGCGCACCATTTCTTTGCGCGAACCGTACAAATAACGGCTTTTCGACCTTGTCATAAACAACCGCTCTTTGGCACGCGTAATGGCAACGTACATCAAACGGCGTTCTTCTTCCAGCTCGTCCGAAGACAACGCGCGAGAAAGGGGCATAATTTCTTCTTCCAAACCGCATATAAATACGCAAGGGAATTCCAACCCCTTTACGGCGTGGACGGTGGCAAGCGTTACGTAGTTGCCGTCGTCCATTTCGTCCGTATCCGAATACAGCGTAATTTGTTGCAAATAATCGGAAAGCGTTGCGTCGGGATTGAGTTTGCAATAGTCTTCTACGGACGTGACGAATTCGTCGATATTCGCGCGCTTATTCACGCTATCGTCCGTGTCGTCTTCGTACGCTTCGTACATTTTTGTATCCGCTATAATTTGTTTTACCAACTCGTTTACGGGCAATTCTTGGCTGGCAATAATAAAATCTTTAATCAGTGTACGAAAGCCGAGCAGTTTTTGTTTGGTCGCGCCCGTAAAACCGATAACGTCCAACTCCGTCAACGCTTCGTACATAGAAATTTCTTCTTCAAACGAATAGTTTTGTAGTTTTTCTACCGTAGTAGCCCCGATTCCGCGCTTGGGGAAATTGATAATGCGCGACATCGCTTCGCTATCCAACGGGTTACTAATCAGCCGTAAATAGGCAAGCATATCTTTAATTTCTTTCCGTTCGTAGAACTTGAAACCACCGAACACTTTATAAGGAATCCCGTCCGCCAAAAACTCGTGTTCGAACGGGCGCGTCAATGCGTTAATACGCATCAACACGGCAAAATCGGAAAAGCGATACCCCTTTTGCATAAGTCCTGCAATGGTATGCGCGATATACCGCGCCTCCCCGCTTTCTTCTTCCGATTCATATACCTTAGCAGGCAACCCTTCTTCGTTTTCCGTCCACAACACCTTGCGTTTGCGCCTGCCGTTATTTTGAATAACGGCGTTGGCAAGCTGTAAAATATGCTTGGTCGAACGGTAGTTGCGTTCTAACTTAAACACGTGCGCGTCCTTGAAATCCTTTTCAAAGTGTAAAATGTTTTCAATTTTCGCACCGCGCCAACCGTAAATGGATTGGTCGTCGTCCCCCACGGCAAACAAATTTCCGTGTACGGACGCAAGCTTTTTAATAATTTGGTATTGTACTTCGTTGGTGTCTTGGAATTCGTCCACCAAAATATAACGGAAACGACTGGCTAAAAATTCTCTCGCCTCGTCGTTATTATACAGCAACTTCCGCGTTTCGTTGAGCAGGTCGTCAAAATCGAGCGCGTTGTTTTCCTTTAAGTGCTTTTGATAGCGCGTATATACCTTGGTTATCGCTTCGATGTCGTGTTCGTCTTTATATTCCAAAGCGTAGCGTTCGGGGTCGTAACCCAGCATTTTCGCGTTGGCAATATGCCACTTGATAAGCTTTAACAGCTGTTCTTGGTCGTAGTCGCATTCCTGAAAGGCTTTTTTAATAATATTATTTCTTTCCGTTTCACTGTAAATGGAAAAGTTTTCGGTAATGCCCGCCTCTTTGGCAAACATACGCAAAATGCGCACGCACATACTGTGAATGGTACACACCCAAGCCCTGCTAACGTCCGTAAAACTTTGCAAACGTTCTTTCATTTCGTTTGCCGCTTTGTTGGTGAACGTGATGGCAAGAATAGAAGACGGAGCAACCCCCAAATCTTCGATAAGATGTGCAATTCGCGTCGTTAAAACGCGCGTTTTACCGCTACCTGCCCCCGCCAAAACCAAAACTGCGCCTTCCGTTTGCATAACGGGTAGCAACTGTTCTTCATTTAATTGTTCAATCAATTCTTTCGTGTCAATCATACCTATATTATAGCATATACCGCATACTTTTGCAAGTGCGTTTTATTACTTTTTTCCAAGCGTTTCAAATTGACATTCTCTACGAAATTTTTCCAAGGCGCGTAAATATTTTTCGGATAAATTCAGCGTATATCTTTGTTTTTCCGCATACGAAAGCGTTTCATAGTAAGGCTTGTCCGTAAGCCTACCGATAGCGTCGCTGACTTCCCCTTC
>JAFVOG010000079.1 GCA_017505945.1 Clostridia bacterium | reverse complement strand
TATATGGACGCAGTGGGCGACGATTTGGGTGCCACGGTGGGCAATATTATCAATTGCTCGTACAAGCTAATGTCAGCTTGCAAACCTGACGCATTGCTTATTTTAGGGGATACGAACAGTTGCCTTTCGGCAATTCCTGCCAAGCGTTTGCATATTCCCATTTTTCATATGGAAGCAGGCAATAGATGTAAAGACGAGTGCTTGCCCGAAGAGACCAACCGCCGTATCGTAGATATTATTTCGGACGTCAATTTGGCATATTCCGAACACGCAAGACGTTATCTTGCCGATTGCGGTTTGCCCAAGGAGCGCACGTACGTGACGGGCTCGCCTATGGCGGAAGTGTTAAGAGAAAACCTTGCGGATATAGAAAAGAGCGACGTGCTGGATAGACTTGGTTTAACGCCGAAGAAATATATTTTACTTTCCGCGCATAGAGAAGAAAATATCGATACGGAAAAGAATTTTATTTCGCTGTTTACGGCAATTAACGAATTGGCAAAAAAATACGATATGCCGATTTTGTATAGTTGCCATCCCCGTAGCCAAAAGCGTTTAGAGCAAAGCGGATTCCAGCTGGATAGGCGTGTGGTTTGCCAAAAACCGCTGGGGTTCCACGATTATAATAAATTGCAAATGAACGCATACACGGTGGTATCCGATAGCGGTACGTTACCTGAAGAGAGCAGTTTCTTTACAAGTATCGGGAAACCCTTCCCTGCGGTGTGTATTCGCACAAGTACCGAACGCCCTGAAGCATTGGATAAAGCGTGCTTTGTTTTGGCAGGGATAGATACCGAGCATTTATTGCAAGCCGTAGAAACGGCGGTATCCTTGACGGACGACGGTTTTCACGGTATTCCTGTGCCCGATTACGTAGAAGAAAACGTATCGACGAAAGTGATTAAGATTATTCAAAGTTACACGGGTGTAGTCGATAAAATGGTTTGGAGAAAGTATTGATAGCTGGGTAGAGTTATGCAGAATGATGTAGCGAACGTAATATTTGCTTTGCTTCGTTTTGAATTGTTTGACGAACAAATCGACGAAGCGGTTTTGCATACCATCACACCTGAAATTGCTATAAAAGCATATAAGATAGGCTTTTTGCATGACGTGGGGCATTTGATTGCGGACGCATTAGATAAACTTGCTTTATTGCCCGACGGCGACGCTAAAAATAAAATGCTGAACGAACGCCGCAAGGCGGTCTTCCGTTTTGAACAGCTTGATTATGAAACACAAGAAATTATTAGTGTTTTAGAAGAAGAAAAAATCCCGTACATTTTATTGAAAGGTGCAGTAATTCGCAAGAGTTACCCTCAGCCCTGGATGCGTACGAGCTGTGACGTGGATATTTTAGTAAAAAAAGAGGATTTTGACCACGCGACGAACGCAGTGGTAGGGAAACTTGATTATAAGGCTATGCCACAAGGCGGACATGATATTTCCCTGTATTCGGCTGGCGGTACGCATTTGGAATTGCACTATGCTCTTTTTGACGATTTCCGTTACGGAAAAGCGTTAGACGTTTTGAATAGCATATGGGAATATACGTACCGTTTGGATGAACATAAGTATGCGTACGCATTGTTAGACGAAGCGTTTTATTTTTACCATATCGCGCATATGGCAAAGCATTTTGAAGAGGGCGGTTGCGGAATCCGTTCGTTTATGGATTTGTATTATTTGGACCACGTTTGGGAACACCAAACGGAAAAACGGGATACGTTGTTAGAACAAGGCGATTTATTGAAATTTGCAAACGGTATGCGCGCGTTAACGCGTACATGGTTTTGTAGGCAACCATATACCGAGCTTGCAAAAACGATAGAAATGTACGTTTTAGAAGGTGGCGTGTACGGAACGATGGACAACCGCGTCGTCTTACAACAAACGAAAAGCGGAAGTAGAATCAAATATTTCTTTTCGCGGATTTGGGTGCCGTACGATTTGTTAAAACACGAAAGTAAGACTTTGCAAAAACATAAATGGTTGTTGCCGTTTTATCAAGTTCGGCGTTGGTTTAGAATGTTGTTTCAAGGTCGCATGCGTATGCGAATGAAAGAAATGGATAAAGCAACGAATGTTAGCCAAGAACAAGCAAGGAAGGCTCAACAAATGTTAGAAGATTTGGGTTTAGAATGAGTTGGTTTGAGGAGCAATTATGCATTGTTTATACAATTTGAGATATGTCGGGTTAAAAGAATTGGTGGAAAAAAGGTTGAACCTAAAATATTGGAGCGTTCGGGACGATGAATTAAGCCATAGGACGGATTCTATCGTAAACTCGGAGAGATTTCGTTTATTAAAAGAACGTGCGGTAGAGAAAAAGCTCAATTTTAACGACATTGAAATTGTAACGTGGTTGGATTCACTATATATTTTGTATTATGCATTTGAAAATATTAAAGACGAACATCTTCGTGATGAAATTCACATTTTACAAGAATATTGCATACCGTATTCTTGGAAACGTTCGGATTATTTATTGGTGTATGATAATAAAATTTTAATTCTGGAATTCAGCTTTAATAAATTAGGGTATAATTTACAGTACGAGACGAAATTACAACAAGCAATTGGATATAAAGAATTGCTTGCCAATATTTTGTCTAAAGATATAGATATCGGTACGCATACGTTTATTGTACAGCCCGAAGAAGATAAGGACGGATATGCTTTGTATAAAACGGAAGAGGATTCCCCTAATAACAAGAATATAAAAGCTTTGGCAAGCTACATAGAAGAGTTTTTTAAGAAAAACGCAGGGTTTGCAATGGCTTCGTTGGAACGTATTTCGTGCAAAGCGGACGACAATAAATAGGTACGATGGGTAAATGAATAGGAAACATAGCAAAAAAGCACAGGATTAAATCCTGTGCTTTTTGCTGGTAATCCTTAACCAACCTAAATCGAATTTTTTGGAAAGCTTTGGATTTGACAAAGCTTTTTAATTTTACACAAACTTTACATTGCTCAAACGGAAAAGTGATAGTTAGGACATTTTTAGCGCAGTATAATAATGGTGCAAATTCAAGAAGAGGAGAAAAATCAAATGAAAAAACTTTTAACAATTTTACTCTCAATGTTGCTCCTTATTACGGGTGCAGTAGGGCTTACCGCTTGTGGCGGCGAAAAAAACATTACGGTTGTCGCTCGTGAACAAGGTAGCGGAACGCGTGAAGCCTTTGATAAAGTTATCACCGACGGCAACGGAAACTTCCTTGAAATGAAAGTTGACGGAAAGAAAGTTTATAAGACGACTTCTAACGCCGATATTCAAAAGGAAACGGGTAACGTTATGAGCAAGGTGGCAAGCGATAAAAACGCAATCGGCTATATTTCGCTTGGCTCGGTAAACGATACGATTAAGGTAGTAAACGTAAACGGTGTTGCTCCTACTTCTCAAAATGTTCTTGACGGTTCTTATAAAATTCAAAGACCGTTTGTAATTATGACGAGTTCTACCGTAACCCTTAAGGATATTACTGCGGATTTCTTACTCTACTTAAAGAGTGAAGTGTCCGAAACGCACGCAGAAGAAGCAGGTTGCATTTATCTTGCTGACGAAACGAAAAGGGCAAACGAAGGCGAAACGGCTATCCCCGTTGTAGAATATGAAGTAAAATCTTCGCTCCCTGCGGGTGGAAAAATTACGGTAAACGGCTCTACTTCTATGGAAAAGTTTATCAAAAAGGCAATGAGCGGTTATGCAAGCCTTTACGGCAGAACGGCTGATGATATATTCACGCTTGATTTGCAAGGCTCGTCTGTAGGAAGAACCGCAGTACAAAACGATAAAAACGGCAATGTCATCGGGCTTTCTTCCGCAAGCGTAAAAGAAGACGGTATCAACAGTTTCAACGTATGCCTTGATGCAGTTGCGGTTATCGTAAACAAGGCAAATGAAAACGTAAACGACCTTACAATTGCACAGCTTTACGATATTTTCAGCGGAAAAGTAACGAAATTTAGCGAGATTGCAGGTTGATATGAATACCACGAAAATCAAAGAAAAAACAGGACAAACGATATTCACGGTAGCGGCGGTTATATGCGTAATCGCCGTTGCCGCCATTTTCGTTTTTATGCTGATTAAAAGCATACCTGCCCTTAACAAAATTGGTTTATTTGACTTTATCTTCGGGGATAATTGGTCGCCCGATAGATTGGATAAATACGAAAACGCAACCCTTTCAGGCTCTTACGGTATCTTAAAAATGATTGTCGGCACGCTTGCCTCGACAATCGGCGCACTGTTAATCGGTGGCACACTTGGATATTTTACCGCAGTATTTATAGCGTTCTATTGTCCGAAGAAATTAAAAAAGATTTTCTCTTCAATGGTAAACTTGCTCGCAGGGATTCCGTCTGTCGTTTACGGCTTTTTCGGTATCGTATTCTTACTTCCGTTACTTGCAAATTTTGCACCGAATAACGGCAGCGGGCTTTTGGCAACGTCGCTTATCTTGGGGATTATGATTATGCCTACCGTCGTTTCCCTTTCTAAAACGAGTTTAGAAGCAGTTCCACGTTCTTATTACGAAGGCGCACTTGCTCTTGGCTCAACCCACTCCGGGGCGGTTTTTGGAACGGTAACGAAAGCGGCAAAATCGGGCGTAACCGCTTCGCTCGTTTTGGGGATTGGACGTGCGCTTGGCGAAACGATGGCAGTCGTAATGGTTGCAGGAAACTCTGTAGCGTATCCCGACTCACTCTTTAACAGTTTCCGTGTACTTACGGCAAATATCGTTATGGAAATGGGCTACGCAGGCGAAGTGCAACAAGGCGCGCTTGTTGCAACAGGTGTAATTTTGCTTGTGTTCGTACTTATCGTAAACCTTGCGTTCGGGGCTATCTCTAAAAAAGCAATCAAAGGCGCGGTGGAAGGGAAAGGCTTGTTCTCTAAAATTTTTAAGAGAAACGAAAAAACGAAGAAAACTACCTTTTGGACGAAATGCAAAGACAAAATCGCAGGGTTTAAGTATAAAATCAAAACGGCAAATATCGGTGCGGGTGCGTCTATCGGCGCAGGTGTTTTTGCGGGAATAATACTTTTACTTGTAATTGGATTTATATTCGTAAAAGGCGCGCCACATTTATTTACTAATCCACACTTACTATTTGGTAAGTATGAATTTGATAGTGAACAAATAACGATTTTGCCTTCCATTATTACAACGCTTATGACGGTTGGACTCAGTTTGCTAATCGCCGTTCCTATCGGCCTTTGTACGGCAATATTCTTAAATGAATACGCAAAGAAAAACAATTTTTTTATCAAAATGATTCGTGGAGCAATCGACCTACTGAACGGCGTTCCGTCTATCGTTTATGGTCTTTTCGGTATGATAACGTTCGTTGCGCTCATAGGCGGTACAAGTTCCATTTTGGCAGGTACGCTTACAGTTAGCATAATGCTACTTCCCACAATCGTGCGTTCTACGGAAGAAAGTTTGAAAGCCGTACAAGATAGTTTGCGAGAAGGAAGTCTTGCTCTCGGCGCAGGAAAAATGAGGACGATATTCAAAATCGTGTTACCGTCTGCGCTTCCCGGAATAATGAGTGCAATTATATTAAGTATGGGTAGAGTAATTGCGGAATCCGCACCGTTTATTTACACAATGGGTTCGGTAATATCCGCAACGCCTACGGGTTATTTAGATAGCAACGCCACGCTTGCGGTTGCGCTCTATCGACTTTCGGGCGAAGGTTGGTACGTAAACGAAGCGTATGCAACGGCAGTCGTTTTGATTATACTCGTGCTTGGGTTAAACCTTTTGGCGGAATTTATCGCAGGGAAACTCAATAAGAAATTACAAGGAGATAAATAATGAAGAAGATAAAAGAAATAAACGAATACGGGCAAAACATTTCCGTTAGAAACGCAAATCTTTGGTACGGCGATTTTAGGGCTCTTAAAAATATAAGCGTAGAAATCCCCGAAAAGCAGGTTACCGCATTTATCGGTCCGTCGGGTTGCGGTAAATCGACTTTTTTGAAATGTTTTAACCGTATGAACGATTTGGTGAACGATTGTAAAATTGAAGGCGAATTTTACGTGGGCGCAACAGATATTTACGGTAAAATCGACGTAAACGAACTGCGCAAAAACGTAGGCATGGTATTCCAAAAGCCTAACCCGTTTCCTATGAGCGTTTACGATAACATTGCATATGGTCCGAGAACGTTTGGTATTACAAAACACGCAGATTTAGACGAAATTGTGGAAACTTCCTTAAAACAAGCGGCTATGTGGGACGAACTCAAAGACCGTCTTAACAAATCGGCGTTAGGACTTTCGGGCGGTCAACAGCAACGACTTTGCATTGCTCGTTCTCTTGCTGCAAATCCGAAAATTTTACTTATGGACGAGCCAACAAGCGCGCTTGACCCTATCTCTACGGGTAAAATTGAAGAATTGATGGAAGAACTCAAAAAGGAAATTACCATCGTTATCGTAACCCACAATATGCAACAAGCCACCCGTATCGCCGATAAAACGGCATTCTTCTTGCTTGGCGAGCT
>JAFVOG010000078.1 GCA_017505945.1 Clostridia bacterium | reverse complement strand
GGTAAATTCCACCCCCACGGCGACAATTCCGTTTATGATGCGATGGTGCGTATGGCGCAATCGTTTAATATGGGAAAAACGCTTGTTGACGGACACGGTAACTTCGGTTCGGTGGACGGCGACCCTGCCGCTGCTATGCGTTATACCGAAGCGCGTATGCAACCGCTTGCGTTGGAACTGCTCCGTGATATCGACAAGGAAACGGTTACGTTTTCCCCCAACTTCGACGATACGTTGAAAGAACCGGATATTTTGCCTGGGCGTTTCCCTAACTTGCTTGTAAACGGTGCGTCGGGTATTGCTATCGGTCTTGCGACGAATATTCCTACGCACAACTTGGAAGAAGTCATTAACGGCGTAGTGGCGTATATCGACAATCCTGCCATTTCCTTGGAAGAAATGATGACGTACATTCCGTGTCCCGATTTCCCTACGGGCGGTTTGATTATCGCAAACGAACTTATCCAAGCGTATAAAACGGGTAGGGGTAAGATTACGCTCCGTGCGAAGATTACGCAAGAAAAGCTGGATAACGGCAAGACAAATTTGGTTATTACCGAACTGCCTTACCAAGTCAATAAGGCACAACTTTTGAAAAAAGTAGTTGAGCTTTGCGACGAAAAGAAGGACGAGCTTGCAGGAATCGACCACGTTGCGGACGAATCTGACCGTACGGGTATGCGCGCGGTTATTCGTTTGAAAAAGGAAACGAACGTAGGCGAAATATTGAAATGCCTGTATAAGTACACCGAACTGGAAGTCACGTTTGGTATCAATATGGTCGTGATTGCGGAAGGTAAGCCCCAACAACTCGGGCTTATGGACGTTATCCGCCATTACGTGAACTATCAACAAAAGGTAATCAAGCGTAGAACGGTTTTCGATTTGAAACAAGCCGAACAACGTTGTCATATTTTGGAAGGTTTGATTATTGCCGTACAAAATATCGACGAAGTGATTGCTATTATCAAAAAATCGGATAGTACCGGTGATGCTCGTACGAAATTGATGGAACGTTTTGGTATTTCCGTAGAACAAGCGCAAGCCATTTTGGATTTGCGTTTGGCGCGTTTGACTAAGTTGGAAATCTTTAAGTTGGAAAACGAGCTGAAAGATTTGAAAAAGCTTATCAAAAAACTGACGGCAATTTCCAAGAGCAAGGATTTGCAACTGCAAGTCGTAAAAGAAGAACTTACGGAAATCAAAGATAAATATCCCACGCCGAGAAAATCGCGTTTGGTATTCACACGTGAAGAAGCGGACGAAAATATTTCCTCTGCTCCCGTACAAAAGGAAGGCGTGCCTTGTACGCTCGTATATACGGCAGGCGATACGTTTAAGGTTCTGACGGGCAAACACGTAGATGCGCTGGAAAAACCGTTTGAAGGCAAGTATAAGGCGCAAAACACGCCGTATATTATACTCAAAACGGTTACAGACAAACGCATTTTTGCGTTTACCAACTACGGAAACTGCCACAAGTTGGATATTATGGACGAAAGTTTGCAAGGCAAACTTTCGGATACGGGTGTAGCTCTTAAAGATTTGTCCGCGTCGGCGGTGAAGGGCGAAAAGGTGGTTGCCCTGTTTGCCGTGGAAGAAAAATTGCCTTACGGGCAGTTGTTGTTCTTTACTAAGCTTGGTATGATTAAAAAATGCGACTGGGAGCAATTCGACCAAAAGAGTGCGTCCTTTACAGCGCTTAAACTCAACGAAAACGACGAAGTTATCGGCGTAGAAGAAGACAATGGCGAAGAAACCAGTGTGATTATGGTAACCAAGGGCGGTATTTGCGTAAACGGTACGAAAGAAGGATTGCCTACTCAGCTTAGAAACGCTACGGGCGTGCGCGGTATTGCATTGCAGGACGGCGACGAAGTGATATTCGCGTCGCAAATCACCGACGAGGGCGAAATTATCGTAGTAACGGACGAAGCGAAATTTAAGAAGGTTATCGCGTCGTCGTTGACGGTTACGGGGAGAAACAAAAAAGGTTCGATGATTACCAGCTTTAAGGACGGTGCAAGCGTATTGTTTGCAAGCTACGTTACCGTGCCGTACCATTTGGCGGTTGTCGATAAAAACGGCTCCGTTTCGGAAATCAGCAGTGAAGACTTGTTCATCACCATCAAGAGCAACCGTGGAAAACTACTTTCCAAGTTTGCGGAAGATTCGGTTGTGCGTGTAATTCCTTTATATTATAAAAAGGAAGACTAAGCCACAAGCGGTATAATTGACAAAAAACCGACATAATATATTTCGTAAGAAGCAATTGCGGAGGTCGGGATTTTGTGGGATTATATTGAAGAAAGAGTAATACGGTGCGCGGAATACATCATTCAAACGGGTTGTACCGTTCGTGCGTGTTCCGCGCGATTTGCTATTAGCAAATCGACGGTACATAAAGACGTTGCCGAACGTTTACGTTTTATCGACGAAGATTTATACGAGCAAGTGCGTGAAGTGTTATCGCTGAATTTAAGCGAACGGCATATACGCGGTGGCGAGGCGACGAAAGCGAAATATTTACGCGATAAACACGCGTAGAAGGAGTGCAATAGAAACACCTATGAAAAAAATAGCGGTTATCGGTTTAGGGATTATCGGCGGTTCCATTTGTAGTGCATTGACAAACGCCGGCTACGAGGTAGATGGCTTTTCGCGCGGTGAAGAATCGTTGCAATATGCTTTACAAGCAGGATATATAAGACAAAAAGCAACCGATTTAACGCAGTACGACGTGGTAATCATTGCCGTACCGCCCAAAGCTACTATGCACTATTTGGATAACGCAACGTTCAAAGACGGTGCGCTCGTTACCGATATTTGCGGGGTAAAGAGCGTTTTAGAACGGCTTGTGTATGCCAAACCGCGCAACTATCGCTACGTGGGTATGCACCCTATGGCAGGCAAGGAAACGTCGGGAATACGCTCCGCGTCGTCTGATTTATTCGACGGGGCAAACGTGATTATCACGCGCGCGGAAAAAACACAAGAGTCGGACGTAATTGAACTCAAAGAATATATCCAAGCGATGCGCTTTGGACGGATTATCGAATGTACGGCGGAAGAACACGATAAGAAAATAGCGTTGACTTCACAGCTTGCGCATATCGTGTCCAACGCCTACGTGAAAAGCCCCGAGGTTCGTGGTTGCGAAGGATTTACGGGCGGTAGTTTTCAAGATATGACGCGCATAGCAGGCGTGGACGAAACGGTATGGACTCCACTGTATGCGTGTAACCGTGAAAACGTGATAAAGGAATTGAGCGGACTTATTGCACATTTGCAAGAATATTGCGACGCGTTACAATCTTGTGACGACGAAAAACTTTCACAAACCTTAAAAGAAGGGCGTTTGATTAGAGAAACGATAAAACGGGAAAATAAAAAGAAATAAAAAAGAAAAAAGTAGGCAAACTGACTTTACGGTACGCCTACTTTTTATTATTTTACAAAAATAATCCAAAGAGCGCTGAAAATGGATTTACTTTTTGTACGATATTTGTTATAATAATGACGAAAAAAGTCGAAAAACGGAGTGTATATGCGTTGTCAAGTGACGGTGGAAACCACGGCGGACGGAAAAAAGACAAGGATTGCCCGTGAAGGGGATTTGCAAATCACGCCGACGGGGGCGACGTTGTCGTATGCGGAAGAAAACGCAAGCGTTACGCTGACGCTACAAAACGGTACGGCGCAAATCGTTCGTACAGGCGATTATACGCTTTGTATGTGTTTGGAAAAAGGGAAAACGACGAGTGCGAGTTTAAGCTTGGGCGGAAACGTAGGCGAAATGCAAACGAAGACGGAGCGCGTCGGTTATGCAATACAGGATAAGGAACTGTCGTTGCATTTGAAATATACGCTAATCGCTACGGGCGAGCCACAAAAGATGCAAGTGAAAATTCACGCGAAAGAGGTTTAAGGTATGGGCGAAAAAGCCATTGAAAAATTAGCAAAAGACTGTTGGGAATTTTTATCCAAAGAAAACGTGCACGTATTGCGCCCGTACGCGCGCGGTATCGGTGTGGAAGGGCCGACCAAGAAAAATAAGGAAGAGCTTATCAAACATATTATCGGGGTGCTTGGCGGTACGATTACGCCCGTGGAAGTGAGCAATCGTGGCGCGCCCGTTAAAAATAAGTTTGTTCCCCCCGAATTTTTGACGAGAATGCACGGAATTAAGGTGGCATATCTCAACGTGTTAAATGCAGAGAAGGGGATAAGCTATACGGACGACGCAAATGCACCCGATTATATTATCAAACCGCACGACAACGACGACGAGCATACGCTTATATTTCAAGATGATTCGCAAGAATGCGAAGAACACTTTGCGCCCATTTATCGCGGTCAGCTTGTATTTTTAGATAAAGTTGCTCGGCTCGTTCCCTTAGATTGCCAAAACGACGGGGAAATTATCATCGTTTCCAACCGTTTGGTCAAAGAAAACGATTTACGGGAAGGGGACGTCGTGTCCTGCCGTGCGAAGAAAAAGGAAGAAGTGCTGATTGCGACTACGATACTGACGGTTAACGAAATCGTTGTAGATACGTTTACGCGCGTACATTTTAATACGGCGGAAGTGGTGTATCCAAGCAAACCGCTTGCATTTATTAAGGAAGGCAGAAAGAATTCCGTTTTCAATAAATATATGCAATGGTTTGCACCTATAAGAAAGGGGCAACGCGCGTGCATCATTGCACCACCTAAGGCAGGTAAGACGACGTTAACCTACGATTTGGTAAAAAGCGTTTCCGCTTGCAATCCCAAAGCGGTCGTCTTAGTCCTTTTGGTTGACCAGTCTCCCGAGACGGTGTCGAAATTCCGTATGATTGCACCGCGCGACGAATTCGTCTATACGACGTACGAAGACGAGCCCGAACGCCAAGTATTTGCAGGGGATTTTCTGTTACAACGCGCAAAACGTTATGCGGAGATGGGTAGAGACGTCGTGCTTATTATCGACAGTTTGACGGTGCTTGCGCACGCGTTTAATGAAACGGAAGCGTCTTTGGGCGGTAAAACGTTAGCTGGCGGTATTGAAAGCAAAACGATTCATTATTTGAAAAAATATTTTGGTTCGGCTCGTGCATTTGCAAGCGGCGGTTCTCTGACGGTGCTGGGTGCGCTTTCGTCGGCTACGGGCAACCCTGGCGACGACGTCATTGTTACCGAAATGAAAACGATAGCCAACGCGGAAATCGTACTCGACTCGCACCTTGCTATGCAACGCGTATATCCTGCCGTTATGCCTACGCTTACGCACGTTTCCGTAGAAGACGACGAAATGTTTATGCAAACGGATTTTATGCTCCGACAAAACTTTTTACCTAAACACGGCGTAGAAGGGCTTTTGAAACTTTTGCAAAGCGTAGAAACGGAAGAAGAAGTGCTTGCTCAGCTTTCGCAAAGCTAAAAAAGTGGATAAACACAACTAAAAAAACGGGAGTTTTCCGTATGAAAAGATAAAGGTATTTTATTTTTATATACCTTTATTTTTTTTACGGGCAAAAAACGACGGAAAAACCAAGCAGTTTTGCAAAAAAGTAAAGAATCGAATATAAATTTTTTTTATACCATATTTTGTGTTCATACGCTTGACTTTACCACAAGATATGGTATAATAGTATAGCACGAAAAAATATTAGACACAATATCTTGTGTGTACGAAAACGATAAAAACGCAAACCGTAGTAAAAAAACGCGGAAAATGCGATTGTGGATAACGTAGGAGGAGTAGTAGGGCTATGAAAGAAATGAAGATTATTAAAAGAAGCGGTCAAGAAGTGGTTTTTGATAAGTCGAAAATTGTCGAAGCAATCCGTAAAGCAAACAACGAAGTGGGGGAAAACCACCGTATTTCGGAAGCCGCACTGCAAGCGATTGTAAACACGGTTACGGAAGAATGCGCCATTTTAGGGCGTTCTCCGCACGTAGAAGAAATTCAAGATATG
>JAFVOG010000010.1 GCA_017505945.1 Clostridia bacterium | reverse complement strand
TATCGACTTAAATTTCGACAAAGCCAAAAAGATTGTCAGTGGCGAACCAAGCATCGTACTCAATAAAAACGGGATTGACGACACGCAACTGAAAAAGAATAATTTGGACGTATCCGACTTAATTGAAAGCTTGCGCGTGGAAGGGTATTTTTCGTTGGACGCCGTGGAATACGCGCTGTACGAAGCGGAAGGCACGTTTTCCGCGTTGCCAAAGCCCAACTATCAAAAATTGCAAAATTCGTTGCCCGTGATTATCGTACGCGACGGAAAATTTGACAAGAAAAATATAATTTTAACGGAAAGAACGGAAGAATACTACTTAGACGTATTAGAAAAGCGCGGTTGTAAAACGGTAAAGGACGTTTTGGTTTTGACGGTGGACGGCGACGGGAAAGCCTATCTACAAAAACGGGGCGAAAAATTCCAAACGTTTTCCTTAGGCTGGGACCAGCCCGTTTGGTAAGGAGATATTTTGATAAAAACGATTGTAAGCGTATGCGTTACGCTATCTATTATTTTAGGATTATGCCTATACGAAGTTTGGTTTATCCAAACCGCCTTTTCGCAGTTTTCCGCCGTATTGCAAGGGCTATACGACAAGGCGGTGGAACAAACCGCCACCAAACAGGACGGCTTGACGTTACAAAGCTTTTGGGAAGAAAAAAAACACGTTTTGCATATTTGGGTGCCCCACTCCGCCATTACGGAAATCAATTATCAGTTGGACGAAGCGGTAGGCTTTTTGACGTCGCAAGATTATGCAGGCGCACTGTCTAAATTAGAAGTATTGCTCGCTATCAGCGAAGACGTACCCCGTTCCTACGGGTTTTACTGGGAAAATATCTTTTAACAAATCACCGCCCCGCGTAAATACGCGGGGCGGTGATTTGTCGTACCATTATGAAACAATAGACGCCGAAACGCCTAAATACGACGTGCCTTCTTGGTCTTCGTCTAAGCGTTGCACCTTCATTGTTGTCGTTCTTTCCGTAGGAATATACTCTATCCAGTCCACGGGTACGTTATGATGGAAACCGTCTCCCCCAAGCACGGAAACGTAGTCCGTCCTGTTTTCCGTGCGGTACGCAAACGCGTTGGTTTCCACAATATCCGCCCCGTCCGCCCGATTGCGAAGACAGGTACGGTAAATGACTTGCGTTTCCGCATTGCTCGGTTTTGTCTTCTTTCCTAAAAGGCGCGCCATAATTTGATAGACGTGCGGAGTCAATTCCCCGTCCTTTTTCGCCGTGCTTTGCGCTAAGGGTTGTTGATACGAAGGTATGGCAATCAGCGGTGCAATATCAAAAAATAAACCCTTGAAAAAGGCGTAATTGCGCTCCTTAAACTTGCTTTCGATTTCTTTGAAATCGTGGGAAACGTATTCGTACACTTTGGGGAATACGGACGAATATTGCGCGTGGTCGCTGATAATCGTGTTCAATTTTCCGTACTTGTAAAAATCGAAATCGTCTCCGTATCCCTTATTGCTAAGAATAAGTTCTAACATACTCTCTTGCGCTTGAAAGGGAAACAAATACCGAAAAGCAATTTCGTCCGTCCTGTCCGTAGCCCCGAACAGCACTTCAAATTTGGTGTTGGCAAGCGGAGTAAAATCTCCACCTTTTTTCAATTCCTTATCGTGCTTACGTTGCAGTTTCTTTTCTCCCGAACGTAGCGTGCGTTCCAAATCGTCTTCGTCTTTTCTATGCACGTCTTTGCCCGTTCTCGAAAAGGATAGTTCAGGCTTGACGTCTTGTCCGTAATGCAACTTCACAATATCGGTATAATAGGGTGCAAATTTCGTAACGGTAGCGTATAACGTTTGCGAACGCGTACGCGTCTGCCGATTACCGTTGCTGTCCGTATAACTTTCCTGCCAAGAGATATTTAAGCTACCCCTATACGTCTTCGTACCCTTTTGATGCGCTACACGCCGTTCGATAAGTAGCGGTGCGCCGTACAACGCGCCCGACAGCACGTCAACGGTACATTGATTGCTCGGCACGTCCGCATTATACCCAAACGTTTGCAATTCTTCCAAGCGTTCTCTACTAAAAAACGAGTCGAAAGCAAGATGAGGAAAAGTCTTTTCCACAAGCTTAATGCCGTCAAAATCGGTAAACAGTTGCAAAATGGGTAATACCTGTTGAAAGGCTTGTTCCTGCAATGCGTTTGCCTGCGCTTGTAGTCCGTCTGCCACCGTTTGCATCGAACGAATTTTCGCGCCTGCCTTTTTACAAACCAAAACGATAGCCACGATTGCCCCGACAAGCGTGAGCGCGCACAGCGCCGAAACCCCTGCAGGCGGAATACCCATAGCGTTAAAGACAACCATCAAAACGATTGCCAAAACGATAATACCGAAAATCCCCCAACCACGCCCTTTGCGCGAACTGGAAATTTGTCCTTGCAAGCTTGCAATCTCCGCTTGTTTTTCGTTGTACTTTGCAACCGTTTTCGCATTTTGTTCTTCGTCCACGTGCGCGTGCCCTTTTAAGATATCGAAGAACGCGTCAACGTTCTCTTTATGCGTTTGTTCGCCCCTATCTACGTAATACCGCAAAGGGGAACCGATATTTTCGTACATACCCTTGTCCTTTGTACAATTCTTTTCTCGTTTATAAAAACGGAGTTCCCGTACACGGGTACTCCGTTTTCGTCTTTTAACTATTTTATGCCAAGCCGTATTGCATAACGATACGCACGGTTGCGTCGAAAATATTATGCACGAATTTCTTTACGGCAAAGCCCGTCGCCATATCGAATTTTCCGTTTTCGTTGCTTTGTACCATCGTAATGGACGCAATATAGTTTTCACGGATAATTTTCATATCTTCGTCAATCACGGTGTACGCGTCTTCCGTCCCCTTTTGCTGGATAGAATACATCTCTTCCACCGTGCCGTTCATAGCAAACAAAATTTGCGTATCTCCCGTCTTTAACATATCCACCGCTTGGTGGTTGAGTACGCTAAGCAGTTCGATAAAGCGTTGCAACTTTTCGTTGCCTTCCAAATTCGTTGCCATTATTACAGTTCCACCCCGTTCTTTTTCAACAGTTCACGCGCCGATTCTACACTATCTACGCCCGTCTTATTTTTAATAGGCGCAAATTCTTTTTCGCGTTCTACTTCGAAAGGCAAAACGCTACCCATCGGCTTAATCAAATCGACGACGAGCGTTTCAAACTTCTTGCCGTTTTCCTTGTCGGGCTTTCTCGTTTCGCCGTCTTCGCAAAGACATTCGATTTTCTTTTCTACGATATGGATAGGAATACGTTGACGGGCAATTTCTTCCAACTTCGACATACGGAATAAGTAATTCAAAATTACGCCGTAACGGTAAGCCAAGTTCCCGTTTGCGTCCTTTTGGTTTGCCATTTCGTCCGTCAATTCGTAATACTCTATAATGTTGGGTTGTCCGTCGTCTAAACAAAGCACGCCCACTTTTTCACGCGGTTCAGCTTTGCCTACTACTTTTGCACCGCAGTTTACACCGCTAACAATCGTAGCCCCTACGAATACGGGGTCGGCAATGCGTTGCAATACGTTATCTACTGCGTAGATATTCAACCATTCCACACCGCGTTTTTTCAAATCTTCGGTGAGCCCTGCGTTCATCAGCGAAACAAACCAACCGCCGTTGCCGTTGGGGGAAAGCGCAGGCAAATCCTTTCTTTCTAAAATAATTTTATCGTTATAATCTACGGCAGGCGCCATATCCTGTTTGAAGAATTTTACTTCCGTTTCGGGATAGCCAAAATAGTTATGTTCTTGCCAAAACGCCACCGTTTGCGCGTGGTTTTTGTCACTGGTCATAATATACAGGGGTACGATTGCCCCACACTTTTCATTGACTTCCGCCAAATTGCGCATTTGTTGTTCAAATATGTAAAGGGGTTTGGTAACGCCGATATCGTACGCGCCCTTAGGCCCATCCACGCCAAGTCGCGTACCCATACCGCCTGCAAGCAATACCGCCGCCACTTTGCCGTCTTGGATAGCTTTCACCCCCACGCTTTCAAATTCTGCTTTTCTCTCCGCCACTTGCTCCAAGGAAAGCCCGTCGATAGGCTGAATATCCCTGCCCTTACCCGACAAATCTACGGGGTTGGCAAGCGCCGTTTCAAAATCCCAACTGATATTACCGATTGCATCTAACAGCGTTTTGCGTTGCGTTTCGTCCAGTTCGTCGTAAAAACGCAAAAGTTGTGCTTGGCCTTTTTCTTCTAAAAGCTTTTTAGCTTGTTCAAAAGTCATAATCATACTCCCAAAATATAATTCTCTATCTATTGTAACAAATCCACCGCGAAAAATCAAGTCCCAAAAGAAAAATTTTTACCCTAAAAAAGAAAGAGTTTTTTAGAAAAAGACTTGAAAAAAAGATACTTATATGGTATAATAACTGCGTGTGTGAACGTTTAGGCGCATACAAACCTTGTATTTTAAGGACGAAAGGTGATTATGAGCGATTATTTGCATTTGAGAAACGGTACGGACGTTCGCGGTGTGGCTTGCGAAGGCATCGAAGGCGAACCCGTTACCTTGACGGAAGAAATTGTAGAAACCATAGCTAAGGCGTTTTGCGTTTGGCTGGTAACGCGGACAGGCAAAACGCAAGTAACCGTAGCCATAGGCTACGATTCTCGCATTACCGCGCAAGCGCTTTGCGACGCCGTAGTAAAAGGGATTACGTCCACGGGGCATAACGCTATCGTTACGGGACTTTCCACTACGCCTTCTATGTTTGCTTTGTTAAAAGACGAAGCGCGTATGGAACAATCCCCTTGCCAAGGCTCGGTGATGATTACGGCAAGCCATTTGCCGTTCAACCGTAACGGCTTAAAATTCTTCTCTCCCGACGGCGGTTTGGAAGCGGAAGACGTAAAGGAAATTTTAACGCTTGCAGAAACGTACCGCTTTACCGAAGTGGCGACGGGTGGCGTTTCTCAACTCCCCTATTTGGACGATTACGCAAGCGCGCTTGTAGAAAAAGTGCGTGAAGCTTGCGGAGAAGAAACACCCTTGCAAGGCAAGAAAATCGTCGTAGATGCAGGCAACGGCGCAGGCGGATTTTTCGTGGATAAAGTACTTGCTCCGCTTGGTGCGATTACCGACGGTTCGCAATTTTTAGAACCGGACGGCAACTTCCCCAACCATATCCCCAACCCCGAAAACGAAGAAGCTATGCAATCCGTTTGCGAAGCGGTAAAAAAGGCAAACGCCGATTTCGGGATTATCTTTGATACGGACGTAGATAGAGCCGGTGCAGTGGATTCGACGGGCGCGGAAATTAACCGCAACCGTTTGATTGCGCTCATTTCCGCCATTTTGCTTGAAGAACAACGTGGCACTATCGTAACCGATTCGGTAACCAGCGAAGGGCTTGCTAAATTTATCAAATCCAAAGGCGGTAAACATCTCCGCTTTAAGCGTGGCTATAAAAACGTAATTAACGAAGCAAAACGCTTAAACGCCGAAGGCGAATACGCCCCGCTTGCCATTGAAACGAGCGGACACGCGGCACTTCTTGAAAATTATTTCTTGGATGACGGCGCATATTTAATCACTCGGCTTTTAATTGCGCTTGCCAAATATTCCAAACAAGGCAAATCGCTAACCGATTTAATTAAAAATTTAGAAGAACCCGTAGAAGCGTGCGAGTTGCGCGTGAAATTCAAACCCGATTGCGACTTTAAGACGCTTGGGCAAAAGGTTATCGCCGATTTCACAGCGTACGGCAACCGCTTATATTACGCAAAACCCGAAGCGGAAAACTACGAAGGATTCCGTTTGTGCTACGACGAATACCACGGCAACGGCTGGGCGCTTATCCGTTTAAGTTTGCACGACCCCGTCCTGCCCGTAAACGTGGAAAGCAACGTCAAAGACGGTAGCGTGAAAATCGTCAAAGATTTGTATTATTTCTTGAAAAAATACGATTTTCTCGATTTAACTGCCTTTGAAAACACCATTAGAAGTTGGCGCACAGGGAAAATTTCGCAGGTAGGCGAACACTTCCCTCGTAAAGATTAAAAATAAATTTATAGGAGATATATTTCAAATGGACGTAAAAAAGACAACGATTAACGCTATCCGCGTACTCTCGGCGGAAGCTATCGACAAAGCAAAATCCGGTCACCCTGGTTTGCCTATGGGTTGTGCACCTATCGCATATACTTTGTATCAATACTTTATGAAGTTTAACCCCCAAAACCCTACGTGGGATAACCGCGACAGATTCGTTTTGTCCGCAGGGCACGGGTCTATGCTCGATTATTCCCTTTTGCACTTATACGGGTACGGCTTGACCAAAGAAGATTTGATGAATTTCCGTCAATTCGGTTCAAAAACGCCAGGTCACCCCGAATACGGTCATACCATAGGCATAGAAACGACGACGGGGCCTTTGGGACAAGGTATCGCTACCGCAGTAGGTATGGCGGTTGCCGAAGCTAACCTTTCCGCTAAATTCAACAAACCGGGATTCCCTATCGTTGACCACTACACCTACGCTATTTGTGGCGACGGGTGCTTGCAAGAAGGTATCTCCTACGAGGCTTGTTCGTTTGCAGGTACGCACGCGCTTGGCAAACTCATTTTGTTCTACGACGATAACGAAATTACTATCGAAGGGGATACGGACGCAACCTTTAAAGAAAACGTAGGCGCAAGATTCGCCGCGCAAAACTGGCAAGTATTGCACGTAGATTTAGTTTCTTCCCCCGACGACGTGGACGCTTTGAAAACGGCTATTGAAAAGGCAAAAGAAAGAAAGGATAAACCTTCCATTATCATTTGCCAAACGCATATCGGCGCAGGCTCGCCCTTGGAAGGCTCGGCAAAATGCCACGGCTCTCCTCTCGGGGCAGAAAACCTCGCAAAGACCAAACAAAAACTCGGTTGGAATTATCCCCCCTTCGAATGCCCCGACGAAGTGTACGAACACTGCGCCGAAGCAGGCAAATCGGGTGCGTGTGCACAAGAACACTGGGAAAAGCTGTTTGCTGATTACGAAGCGAAATATCCCGAACTTGCCAAAGCGTATCAATCGGCTATGGCAGGCGAGAAACCCGATTTAGAAAATATGGACGACTTATTCTCGTTTGAAAAACCTATGGCCACCCGTCAAACGTCTTCCGTCGTTCTCAATAAAATCGCACAAGTTATGCCCACGCTTATGGGCGGTTCGGCCGACCTTGCCCCTTCCAACCTTTCGGATATGAAAGATACGGACGACGTAAAATTCGGTTGGTTCTCCCCCGATAACTTTGCAGGTAGAAATATCCATTTCGGCATCCGCGAACACGCTATGACGGCAATCGCCAACGGTATGCAACTCCACGGCGGTATTCAAGCGTACAGCGCAACCTTCTTCGTATTCTCCGACTACTGCAAACCGTCTATGCGTTTGGCGGCACTTATGAAATTGCCCGTAACGTATATTATGACGCACGACTCTATCGGCGTAGGCGAAGACGGACCTACCCACCAACCCGTAGAACAACTCGTGATGCTCCGTTCCGTTCCCGGCTTAAAAGTATATCGTCCTGCGGACGGCAAAGAAACGGCGGCTGCGTGGATTTCCGCGCTCCAAGGCAACGAACCCACCGTACTCGTATTAACCCGTCAAAACTTACCGCAATACGAAACCAGCGGTTTGTCCGCACTTAAAGGCGGTTACGTTTTGGACGACTGCGACGGCACGCCCGACGTATTGCTGATTGCAACGGGTTCGGAAGTGGAAACTTGCGTAAAAGCCAAAGCAATTTTGGCAGAAAAAGACGTAAAAGCACGCGTTGTTTCTATGCCTTGTATGGAAGAATTTGAAAAGCAAGACGCGAATTATAAGGAAAGCGTATTGCCCAAAGCAGTCCAAGCAAGAGTTTGCGTAGAAGCAGGCTCGGCGTACAGCTGGTATAAATACGCAGGCGACTTTGGCGAAACGGTAACGATGGACACCTTCGGTGCGTCCGCACCCGCAGGCTTACTCTTCCCCCATTTCGGCTTTACCGCAGAAAACGTCGCGGATAAGGCAATGGCGTCTTTGGAAAAAGTAAATAACAAATAATGCGGCTTATGTAAGTGCGCTTTGGGCGGGTAGCCCAAAGCGCACTTTTTTCGTCTATTTTTCACATAACGACAACGCTGTTTTCGCAATTCCCCGTTATACTGTAACCATAACAAGTTCACCCATTTCCTTATCCAAGGAAACACCTCCATATAATCCAAAAACGCATACCTGCCCATCAGGTATGCGTTTTTGCTTGTATTTACAGCCCAAACTGTTGCAATGCGTCTATAATTTCCGCATCCTCGTACGGCTGTTCGTCCACCGTTTTCGTTCCGTCTTCTAAAAGTATACCCCTATCGTGAATACAATTTAGCGACGGCCACAATATCTTTGCCGTAGTGAGTTTCATTGTATCTCCACGAAGAAGCGACAACACGAACGTGACTTGCATAATTCCCTTTCCATACGTTTTTGCTACGCCGTCGCGCTTGGATAAGCATATATTTTCATAAGCGGTTGCGCCGTAATCTATCATAACGCCAAGCAAGCACTCGCTTGCGGACGCCGACGAGGAATCGGCAAGCACGTAAATTTTACTATCGTCTGCAAAATACTCGCTATACACGTTGCCCGTCGCTTTGTAGGGTTCTCGTTTATCCGAATATTGCGCGTATGCAACTACGGGTTTTTTCTCGGTTGCCGTTTTACAAAAATATTTGGCGATATCGCACATAATATCCAAATAACCACCTCCGTTTCCGCGAAGGTCTAACACCAAATTTTTCTTGCCGTCTTGCTTAAAAATAGACATCGCACTGTCAAAAGCCTTGTTCGCGTTACCGTTAAACTGCGTCAAACGGATATACGCCGTATGTTCGGGCAAAGCCGTAAGCGCGTCCCCCCAAGCGTTTGCCTCCGCCGAGTTATCCCCCGTAAATCGGTACGCGTCCGTACTACTGCGATAGTACACGTAATTTTCCGTATAAGAAGCCCGTTTTACCAAATGCTTTTGCATTTGCGTATCCGCCAAGTTTTTGCGCGTATATAAATAAAACTCCGTTCCGCTTTCAAACGTTAAAATTTGATTGATAAAGACGTTATACTCGGCAACGGGTTGCATTTCTTCGTCCTTAGCGCTTACACCGACGACGTACCTGCCTGCCACTATCCCTGCGTTTTCCGCAGGGGAATTGCCTGCAACGCGCATAATTTTCAATGACTCCGCGCCTTTTGCCGACGATAAAAACGCAAGCCCTACCCCTTCGTATTTACCGGCGCCGTGCGCTTTGTATTCCGCCGTTTCTTCCTTATTCATATACGTGGAGTACGGGTCGAGCAAATGCGTCGAAAGCCCGTCTAACAAAGCGTCGTAAAACTGCTCGTCCGTAATTTCTTTATAGTACGATTGTTGCACTCTATTTTTTACGTCCGTAATCGTTTGTAAATCCTCGTCCAACGTCCATTGTCTGGTGAAAAAGCCACCCAAAAACGACAAAGTGGCAATCCCCAAGCCCACGGACACGGCAATCACTCGTTTTACCCAAACGCGTTTAGGCTTTTCGCCCGTCTTTTTCTCTTGCGCTGGTTGCAATTCTCCCATCTTTCCCCCTTATTTCCCAAGTAGCCTATGAATAAGTGTTAATACGCGAAAGGAAACGGCGTCGCCAAAATCGCGCAAATTCAAACCCGTCGCTCCTTGTAACTTATCCAAACGGTACAGTAGCGTATTGCGATGTAAGTACAAATTGCGCGACGATTCGCTTACGTTTAAGCTTGTACGTAAAAATTCTTCCGCCGTGCTTACCATTTCTTCGTCACTGAGTACTTCCGTAAAACGTTCGTCCGCAAGGTCGGAAAAATATTCGGCAAGCTTGCTTTCGGGTACGTCTTCCAACACTTTCACCAAAACGAATTCCCGATAGGAATGAACGTTTCCCCCCTCGCCAAACACGTCGGCATACCGAAGAGCGTTTTCCGCTTGCTGATAGGAGCGTGCCACTTCTTTTACACTGCGCACCGTAGGCCCAACCCCCACTTCGACGTCCAAACCAAGTTCTTCTTTCAACGATTGCGCTAAAAATTCCGCATAATCCACAGACGAACGATATTCGTTTTCCGCAGAATCCACATATTTGACAAGCACGCATACGTCGTCTGCCGTTTGTACCACGGTATCCAGTGAGTTACCACCGTACTGTTCGATAACGGCAAGAGACTCTTTCATCATCTTAGGCACGCGTAATACCAGGGCAAAACATCCAATATCTTTTACCGCATATTTCGTGGCGTACTTGTATATGCCAAGCGAAGAACATTCGCCTTTTAAGATGCTTTTTAAGTACTCCGTTTTAGACAGTTCCACTTCTTTATCGGCGTGCGCCTCGATATAGGCAGGGAGCATAACGGCATAGCCTTTTGCGTCCTTATCTACCCCCGAAATCACACCCACGTACCACGTCCCTTTGAAGAAAAAGCGGAAATACGTATATTCCCCGTCGTCCGCAGTTCTATCAAACGGTTTTTCATAAACGGGCGTCGTTTTGCTTTTTGCCCCTTCTAAATAATAGTAGCACTCTCTATCTATCATTTCCTTGATATTTTGCATAATCTTTTGTAATTCGTTCACGGTAAACACCTCTTTTTATTTGTGCAAATTGTCCATAAATTTATTATACCCCAAACGCAAAAAAATTTCAAGTGTTTTTTGAAAATCGTTTGGCATATCACAAACTTTTCATTTTTACAAGCCCAAACGTGGAAAAAGTTTTATAAAAAACCAAAAAAAACTCCATCTTTATATTGACAAAGCATTTTCAAAGTGTTATAATGTATTAAATCATTATCTTAATACGCTCGTACGCGTACGGGCGCATTAAGAAAAATAAACTTTTCAGGAGATTTGTTATGAGCAACACCACAAATTCCGTTGCAGTTCCCGAAACGCCCGTAGAAGAACAACCTAAGGTGAAGAAGAACAAAAACGTTGCGGCACGTTTGTTTGCGTTCCTTTTCGTGGCAATCGCAGTAGCGTCCCTTTTCTTGCCCTTCTCGTACGTTTTAGTAGATGGCACGGCAACGAAAATGAGTTTCTTCGACGCAGTTTTGAAGTTGTTTAAGGGCGAAGGCGTAGTATCCAAGCTCTTCGGCGCACTTCCTACCTATGCAAACGTAAAGTTAGATACCGGCGCAACGAACATCAGCGGTATTATTACTGCTTGCGTATT
>JAFVOG010000077.1 GCA_017505945.1 Clostridia bacterium | reverse complement strand
TATCCAAGGCGACGTTCGCAAGGCATTTTAAGGCGCTTGCGGAGGAAGATAAAAAAGACGTATTAAAAAAATTAGCGGAGGCAGTGTCCGCGGAGGAGGTAGACGAAGATGAAGGATAAGACGTGTAAGAAAAGTAAGATAATGTACGACGCGACGTACGAGATGATGCGTGAGGCGCTCGTTAGTGTTCTGAATAAGGAAAACACGGATAAGACGGTTAAAAAATCGGACGGCTCTATTGATTATCAACTGCTGGTAATGAAGATTAAGACGGAAGTAGCGGTCGTTCTCGATTACGTGGACCGTTTGGAAAAAGAGAATAAAAAATAACCGCCCTGTTGGACGGTTAGTAGCAAGTCTATCCACGAGCAGAGCTCGAATTGTCGTTGTGAATTCTTGCTTGGGACTTCCCCATCGTTAAGTCCTGCCTTACCTTGTAAAGCCGAACGACAATTATATTTTATCAAACGGAGGTATAAAATGTCAAGCGTTTATGTAAAACAAAACAAAGAACTTTCTGGCGTAAAAGTAATTTCATCTAAAAAAGCTTATGTTCATAATCCAAAAACGGGAGAAAGAAATAAATTAAACCCTGATTATGAGTTCGTTGGAAAGGTCGATATGGCATTTCCAAGTGCAATTATTAAAGCGAACAAGAAAAATAAAAGTACAACTTTTATTGACGACGTAAGCGAATTGCCAAAACGCGCAAAAGTTGAATTAGTCAATTATTTTTATGATAAGAACGGGAAACGTAATAATAAAACAGTGGCGTATCTAGTTCGTACGGATAATAAAAGTAAGACCACTCCAAGCTTGCGTGGAAAAACAGGAAAGAGTAGAAGGGGATAAAATATGAAACGGATAGGACCTATATTATTAGCAATAATGCTCTTTGGTGCGGTGCTGGTGGGCGTAAGTAGGTGCTTTGACGGGAAGGACGAAGAAACACCGACGGTGCCTTCGACGGGTGAAATAGCCGGTGGCGAAGTGTATAGTGTATATTCCATCGACTACTTGGCCGTAACTGATTACGGCACGTCGGATATAAAGCTTGCGTGGAAGAAAGCAAACGGGGAGTATCCAAGTTCGTATTACGTAGGCACAGGTGCAACCGTTTCAGAGCTTGAAAATATTGTTTACGTATCCCAGTATGAAAAGCGTATTTTTTGCGGTTGGTTTTTAGATAGTGCGTGTACGCAACCGTTTAACGGGACCGTATCCGAAACGCAAACGGGGAATATCACGCTGTATGCGGATATACGGGCGCGGTTGTATAATATCGAATACGTGGGCGTGCTGTACGGCGAACGGACGGATATTATGAGCGAATTATACTTAACGAAAGGTACGTATCCGACGGAGTATATCGCTGGCCAAGGCGCGACGGTATCCGATTTACGAGAATATTACCCCGTAACCGACTTAAAAGACATAGCCTTTTACGGTTGGTATTTGGATGAGGCGTGTACGCAACCGTTTGACGGGACCATAGAAGAAACGCAAACGGGGAACGTAACGCTGTATGCAAAGCTCGTGTACTGGATGTGGACGCTGAATTATTAAGGTAGGATAAGCTATGGTTCGTATGAACGCAAACAATTATACAATGCCTTTTAATAAAGGCTTAAAGATGATTAAGTATAAGAAATATACGATACTTCGTTATTTTAACGTAAAGACGTATCACGCCGTATTGTTTAAGGGAAAAACGGTAGGCGTGTTTGAGAAGTTGTGTGAGGCAAAAGAATTTATAGATAAAAAAGAAATAGGGAGTAAAAAGCAATGAAAGCATTAAAGAAGATAGTAGCAGGTGTGTTGACGGCGGTGGTGTCGTTGGTAAGCTTAGTAGGTTGTACGGACAAGCAGGCAGGCTTAGAATATGACGAATATAAGGAAAGCGTAAATAACGTCGTAGAAGTGCCGGTAGACGAAGATAAACCGTCCGTAGCGGACTTTGATGGACAAATTGTAAGAACGGGCGGTGCGTATAATTTTAGCAAAAATATGGCGTTTTTGGGCTCGGATTTGGTCCGTACGACTTCCACGACGACGGAAGACGCGTTTGCGGAAAGTAGCGTAACGGTAACGGCGACGGTGTATCCAGCGGACGCAAACCAAAATGTAGATTGGCGCGTAGAATTTATGAACGCGAGCTCGACGTGGGCGACGGGTAAGAGCGTAACCGACTACGTATCCGTAACGACGGAAACGGCAGGCAGTACGACGGCCACGGTAACGTGCAAACGGCCCTTTGCCGAGCAAATTAAGCTGGTATGCACGTCGCAAGAAAATGCGGAAATTTCCGATTACAGGACCATTGATTTTGTCCAAGCGGTAAAATCGGTATCGTTGACGTTCGGCGAAGATTTGCCGATTAACTTCGGCGGTGAAACGAGCGTGTCTTGGGAAGTAAATCCGAACGGTATCGGTGTCGGTGGTGACGCTAACGTACAAATTGAAATGTATCAAGATTATACGCTTGCGGATAATACGTACGCTTGGGAATGTGATATGATTGACCCTACTTATTTTGAAACAGGTGAATGGAATACGTCTTGGGGTTCTGAAATTTATGATGCAGGAATTTGGTATATGTCGATTGAAAGCGATAGTTTTTATGATGGAAAAATGTACTTTAAGAGCAATATTCCATTTTATAGTGGTGCATCGGGGTATAGTGAACGTCTTGATTTAGGGTTTTGCGATATATTTAATATAACAACCTTAAAGTTTGACAGTGAGTTAATAGATACGTCTTATTTATCGTTTATATTTTATTCTTCAGGTGTAGGGGCTCAAATAAATAAAGAACGTTTTGTGCCCACTTTTAGCGATAATTATTGTGCTAAGTTAAATTCTTCGATGCAGGAAAATTCTTTATATTGTTTACGTTTTTTTGTTCGTGGTACAAAGAATACATACGAATATACGTCGCTGATTAAAGTAAGCGAGTTTACGAATAATCCCGTGGTGAAATCGGTAACGTTAGGCGATAACGTGAAATTTTGAGGTAGGATATGAAGAAAATCGGTAGACCTTTAATAGGATTGATAGCGTTTGTATTGATTGTAGCAATCGCCGTGGCGTTGTACGTGGGGACGAACGGTTTTCAATCCGGCTTAAAAAGCTTTGCGCTCATGCGCGACGGTAGCTACGTATATAACGATACGACGGCGTATAAGGTCTATGCAGGCGACGTATTTGCCGTAAAGCATTACGATAAGGATAAGGACGATATAAGCGTAAAAATCGTGCCGGTGAAAACGAAAGAAGATTTTCGTTTCTACGTAGACGGTTTGGAATATTCGTGGAATTCAAATATCGTACCCTATTATACGGATTTTACGTCGTATTTCGGTATATCCGTGGACCAAGGCGCAAATACGGTAGCAATTAAAAACGCGACGCTGAGCGCCTTAAAAGAGTTTGCAAGGGCAAAGCTTGGCAGTAGCGGTGAGGTATCGCTCGTAAGTGGGTTACCTAAGGAAGATATGTTCCGAGTGGAAATAACGTCGGACGATAGTACAATGGTCCTTAGTGGCTGGATATATTCAAAGCCTGATAAGTTGGAGCTTGCGGATGAAACGCTGATAATCAATATGAAAGGTGATTTATGAGAAAATTTGCATAGAATTTAATCAAAATAATAGCGACGTTCGCGCTGGTGTTGGTGGTGGGGTTACCGTGGCAAACGGCTAACCCTACGCCCGTTTATACGGCGAAAGCGGATAGCGCGAATAATATGGATACGTCTTTCGTTATTGACGATTTAGGCGTGGATTTTGTTTCTCAGTACAAGCCCCAAGCAGGTGCAAAACCTGCCCTGCAAAGTTTTATGGAGTATATGTATACGGATAAGGAAGAAACGCGCGGAAAGTACGCGCTTTACGTATACATTTATAATCCGTCGCAAACGGAGTATTCAAACGTCGTCGGTGATAGCGTATTGAATATGGCTGTAGAGTATAACGACGCAGGGGACCCTGTTTCTTATACAAATTTACCCCTTAAAAATTGCGGTTATACAATGGGCCAGTATGACAAGCTCTTTTATAAATTCCGTGTTTTAGGCTTAGAGCAGGTCCTTGCGAACGCTGTAACGAGTGAAGAAAACTTAGGTTTTCGTCGTTATGATTTAGCCACTATTCAGTTGCTTGCTAAGGGCGCGAAGTATCCGTCGGATTATGAGATAGCGAAAACGTTTACCTATAGTGGTTACGGCAAAGGTTGCGGAGCCGGTGCGGAAGAAGAAAGCACGCTCGTTTATAAAAACGCGGATATGGACGTATTGTCTTTGACCGTGCATCCAACGACGTATCGTCCTGCAGGGAATAACGGAAAAAGCGAATATACGCAAGATAGCTTGCATAGCGTATGGTTTTCGGTTCCTAACGAATACATAGATAAATACGGTGAAATGTACGCCGTACACGCGACGTGGCTGGATGCCGTGTTAAAGCCTGCGCTTGTTACTGGTAATCAAGACGCGTATAATGCAATAAAACAGTATTTAGGAAAAGATATAGGCGAGCATTGCGAAGATTTGGATTATGCGTATTTAGGTGGGATGAATTGGACTACAGTAGGACAAATTACTGCGGATTGTAAATTATCTTATAATGCAAATTCAGATATGACTTTTGTTCCCGTTTTAGATTGGGGGCAGGGGTTTTGTTCCTCGGATAATATGTTGTCTTGTTTATATCTTCTTTTTAATGCAGGGAGTGGAGAAGATAGTGCGGATGAATTTTCAGTTACGTCTGAAATGCTTAAACAGGAATCTATAGATAGCGTTTTGAAATATGGTGGTCCACTTGTATTAAATCGATATAGTAGTATGATTTTTTCAAGTGTAGCTGAAGAAAAACAAGATGTTAATTTAACTCCTAAGGATGAGTTTTCTTTAGAAGAGCGCGTTTTAGAAAAATCGTATTGGCAAGAATTATACCGCAAGGAAGGGGATTTAGTTTCGTCTACAACATTTAGCGGTATAAAAGCGGTTTATAGAGTTACGGACAACGATTTATTAGGTACGACTAAGGAAGTATCAGATAGACTTTACATAGCAGAGTATGACGTGCCGAATTTGCGAGCGGATTTTTCTACTGCGCAAAGTAATAACGAAACTATATATATATTTCGATATCAAGTGAGTGATTATAACTCTTACGAGGCAGTTTTGTTTGAGAAAGATACGTTTTTAGGAATTAATGAATGGGATGAAGTTGATACAAATGCATATTTTTTCACAAATACAGTAAATCTCGATTTTGAAATTATCGACGTAACGTTTAAGAAGGACGAGCGGTTAACGGTTATTCCTGTAGTAATGTCGCCTATAGACGTCTTTCCGGCAAGTACACCACCGCTCGATACGGAGTCGGATAAGGATAAGGCTTGGTGGGAAAAAATAAATTGGACTTTAATTCTTGTTGTTGTGGCTTTGGTCCTGCTGTTCCCGTTATATAAGCCGTTCCTAAAGGTTATTATAGACGGTTTAGTATGGCTTATAACGTTACCGCTTAAGCTATTATCTAAATTATTTAGTCGGATATTCAATAGTAAGAAATAAAGCTAAGGAAAGAAGGGTCAGACGTCTGACCCTTCTAAAAGAGAAAGAATGAAAAACAAGCTTAAAAAAGAAAAGAAAGATTATTTATGGCGCGTTTTATTGACGTTATTCTTGGGCCTTGTAATAGGCTATTTCGTATACGTCGGCACGCGTATTGTATAAGGTTATGGAAAAAAGCAAGGAAAGAAAATTCGATTTACGTAGTATTGATATAAGACATTATATAAGCGTATTGATTACGCTTGGATTTATTGCGCTCGGGGTGTTCGTATTCCCGAACGCAATTTGTCGTTTATTGGAGTCCGTGCGCGATTTTTTAATATCGATAGCGCGTATATTCGACGATTCGATAGCGCCAACGGTAACTGAGCTACCTAGCTGGCGAATAAAAGACTCACCGTATACCGCTACGACGCTTTTGCCGGTAGAGTGGGAAGATTTCAAAAAAGGTTTCGTGGAATACTGGAAAACGTTTGCAAGCTTGTCGACGTTGTATGGATATTTCTACGTGCTCGGTAAGGTCCTGTTTATTATCCTCTATGCAAGCTTAATACTTGCGCTTATCGCGATACCCTTATAC
>JAFVOG010000009.1 GCA_017505945.1 Clostridia bacterium | reverse complement strand
GCACTGATAAAAACACAGGAAGAGCTTTGTAAAAAAGAGGCGTTCCGTTTGCAAAAAAACGGTATGTATAATTCACCTATTTACGAGCAATATTGTGCAAAAATTGAGACGGAATACACGCAAAAGGTTGAGGATGTGCGACAGGCGTTATTGTTTTATTTACAATATACGTCCCGTCCTAACGGAACTATCAATCAACAGGCGCCTTATACCGTCAATTACGCTTTGCCTTTGCAACAGCGTTTAGAAATCGTACGAACGTATTACGAAACCGCATACACTGACGAACAGTCCGTGGCGCGCTTAACCGCATTTGAGAAGGACGAAGTGGCAATTGTGTATTTGGGGGAATACTACGCGCCCCTGCATAGTATTTATAAACAAAGAGCAAAAGACCAAGAAGAAGGGGCGTAGCTGTGGCTACGCCTTATTTTCGTTTTATAAAAAAATAAAAAATTTTCAAAAATTTCCAACCGATTGCCGTTTTGCCGTGTCTATATGGGTGAAAGGGCTTGAAAAACCCGACAAAAAAAGGAAGGTGGAAATTATGAAGAAAAACTGGACGAAAAAGATAACGGCGCTTGGGGCAACGGCAATGCTTTGCTTTTCGTTTTGCGCTTGCGGTGGCGGAGAAACGGCAACGGTAGATGGGTACGCGTATTTGGCTGTAGATATCAATCCGACGGTAGAATTCGTTTTGGTGGACGGCAGAGTATCGTCCGTAAACGCAGTAAACGACGACGCGGCGGTGCTGATTAGCGGGGTGGATTTTACCGATATGACGGCGGAAGAAGTTACGCAAAAAGTAGTGGAACTTGCGGAGGATATGGGATATCTTACCGAAGAGAACGCAGGGGTAAAAATCAGCGTGGCAACGGACGACGAAACGGCGGAAAACAAGTTAAAAGAATGGGCGGTCAAGGGCGCGAAAAAGGCGAGCGAACTTGCAAAAGTAAACGACGAGCCTCGCAGTGCGGACGAGAGAACAAGCAAAAAGCTGAAAAAGGAAAACGCGGAAAAATATAAAGATTTGGACGCGGTGAAAGTGCGTTTAATCGAAGCGGTTATGCAGTTTGACGAAACGATGACGTATGAAATCGGCGCGGAAATGAGCGTGGAAGCTTTGGCGGACCTTTTGGAAGACTACATGCACGAATATAAAGAGTACGCAGGCGAGACGTTGAAGAAGGAGTACAAGGATAACTTGCGTGAAAAGCGCGAAGAAACCGAACGCCAAATGGCGGAAATTTATGGCGCGGAATACCTTGCCGAATGGGAAAAATACGTGGCTTTGGAAAAGGCGTACGAACTTATCGAATTTTCGGCGAAAAACGTGACCGTATCGGCGGAAGATTTGCAAGCGCTTGGACAGTTGTTTGCACAAGTGGGCGATTGGACGGCGCAAGGCGAAGTGCTTTTAGAAGAAGTGGACGAATACATGGATAAGGTATTTGACAACGCTGAGCACATATTTGAAGGGAAGGGCGGTGCGTTTGAGGACGCGAAGAAAGCGTTTGAAAAGCAAATGGAGCTTGTGGAAAAACAAGTGGAAGAATTGCTTGAAAAATACGACGCGGATAACTACGTTTTGACTGCGGACGATATCACGGCAATCCAAGCGATATATGCGGACTTTACGGTGGACGGCGAATGGACGCTGGAAGATTTGGAAGAATACGTGGAAGAAAAGGAAGACGCGTTGGAACAGCTTAAAGAGAGTATTACGCTTACCGAAGACCAAAAAGCACAGCTTTCCGCACTCCGCGACGGTTTTAAGGAAGTGAAAGAAGATTTGCACGAAGAATGGAAAGACGACGTGGATTCCGCTAAGGAATATTTTAAGGACTGGAAAGATTTTAGACACGAACATAAGATGGACGGCGAAGATTTCCACGCGCCCGAATTTCCAAAAGAAGGCGGAGATAGAGTAGAAGAAGTACCGCAAGACAGCGTGGAAGATAGCGTGCAAGACGAGATTGCAAGCGAACAGGAAAGCTAATTCGTTTGACGAAAGGGGAAAAAGATGATATAATACGTGGGACGGGAGCGGTGTAAAAAACGCTCCCGAACCAAACGATGAAGGTAACGAAATGAACTTGGACACACTTGCGCCGAAAATAGCAAAACGCGACAAGCAAGCCTTTCAGTTGTTGTACGAACAGCTACATAGGCTTGTGTTTACGGTGTGCTTAGGCGTGGTGAAAAACCGAGGCGTTGCCGAAGAATTGATGCAAGACACCTTCGTTAGCGTGTGGACGAAAAGCGTGCAATTTCGAGGCAGGGGATATAAGACTTGGATTTTGACGATAGCGCGAAACAAAGCGTTAAATGCGTTACGGCAAACGGGACGAGAGTACGCGGTGGATTTTAATGAAAACGAAAGCGCGCTGGGCAGTTACGATATGGACGCGGACACGGGCGTTGTGTTAAAGTTGGCGTTAAGCAAGTTAAACGAGCAGGACAGACAAATCGTACTGATGCGAAACGGCGGTTTGCAAGCCAAAGAAATTGCAAAGACGTTAGGGCTTCCGAGAGGAACGGTATCGTGGCGATACGCGGAAGCGTTGAAAATTTTGAGGACGGAATTAGGAGGGGCGTTATGAAACGAAAAGATATAGAAAAGCGTTTGCGTGAAGACGTAGAAAACGTAACGCCTACTAATTTTTCGGCGGTGTGGGCAAAATGCGAGGCGGAAGAACAAGCGTTTTCCAAACAATTTGAAGTGGAACGTGAAAGAGTACTTGCAGGCGCAAACGGCGCAAATAGGAGTGGTGGAAAAAACTTGGCGGGGGCGTTTATCGCTTTGGCAGTAGCGTTGTTTATGGCAATTTCCATCATTATCGGTGCTGTTGCAGGTTGGTTTAACGTAAAAAACCCGTTTGAAAAGGGTTCGCTGATTATCGATATTAACCCGTCGGTAGAAGTGACGTACGATGAAAAGGGAAAGACGACGCAAGTGACGGGCTTAAACGAGGACGGCAGAGTGTTGATTAGCGGTTTGTCACTGGTTGGCGAAAGCTATGAAAAAACGGTGGATGAAATTTTTTCCCGTTGCGTGACGTTGGGGTATTTTTCCACGTCGAGAGAAAACAATGCGTTGCTCGTTTCAGCGGTGAAGGAAAACGGCGTTACGGACGAGAAGATGACCAAGGGCGTGTGCGAGATATTCTCGAAAAAGTTTGTGGAAAAGAAAATGCGTGGCGTGGCTTTGACGGGGGTATTTGACGAAACGTTAAAAACGGAAGCGGACGAACACGGGATTAACACGCAAAAATATGCGCTTATTCAAGAATACGTAGAGCTTGCAAAAGAACTTGGCGTAGAAAACGAAATTCCCACGGAAGAATACAAAACCATCAGTGTCCGCGAAATCTATGAAAAGATAGAAGAGCTGGAAGAAAAATGGATGGATGAAGAAGTGGAAAAGCTGGAACAAAATTCCATATCCAAAGCGGTGGAGAAAATCACGGAAATCATTGAAAATATGGAAGAAGATTTGGACGGCAAAATAGAGCTGGAAGATATCAAAACCCGTATAGAAAACGCGACGACGGCGACGGAATGCAGAATGCTTGTGGATGAATTGATGCGTAAGCTTTTGGATATGAAAGGGCCTAACGCGCCCGTAGGACCGTTGCGCGACGTTGTGGAAAACGCGTATGCGGAAATGGAACGGATTTTACGGGACATTGAAAAGCTCAACGAAAAGGACGGACAGTCCGAAGAAGAAAAATTTGAATACCGCGAAGAAAACTTTAAGGAGAACGGAAAAGAGCCTCCCGAAATGACGGAAGACGAAGTAGAGGGTTGGCAAAAGGAAAATAAAGACAAATATTATAACGACTGGTTTGCACTCAAAAAAGAGTGGGATAAGGACCGTTGGTATGATTAAATAGGTGTTGAAATAGATATAAAGTATGGCAAAAAGGTAATAGATGGTGTGGTAAAATAGGTGTGTAGTGTGACAAAAACCGCCGAATTGCATAACGCGATTCGGCGGTTTTTATTATAATATAATAACTTTTCTAAAAAATTATCGTCTAAGGGTTGCTTTTTTTGCGAAATCATGCTATACTTATTTTGCTGAACTAACTAAATAATCGAAAAAATTGGCGGGTTTTATTTTTTTGGGGAACGTTACGCCTTTTTTTGCATCTCAATTTTTTGAATTTGATAAAAATGCAAATTCCGCAAAATTGAGATGTACAGTCGTTTCGTTTCGATTATGGTTAGTTTGGCGACAATCGGAGTTTGCTTTTTTAGCGTCAACTTCGGTTGGCGCATTTTTTTATTTGTATCACGCATTAGGAGGTGCTTTATGGTAAAAAGATGGTTTTCTACTTGGATAGCGGTCTGCTTGACAGTTTTAGTGAGTATCGCTTTAACGGCTTGTGGCGGTTCATCCACCGATACGCCCGTCAAACTGTCCGCGCCCGTCGTTACGCTTACGGAAAACGTAGCGAGTTGGGAACAAGACGAATATGCGGATAGATTTGAAATGAGTATCGACGGCAGTTTGTCGTACGTGGAAAACACCGTTACAAGCAAAACCTTGACGGACGGGCAAACGTTCAAAATCCGCGCAATCGGCGACGGTACGGTATATACGACGAGCGAGTGGAGTAACGTCGTAACGTACGTGGCAAGCGGTACGCCTACGCCCCAACCTGCAAAATTAAATACGCCAACCGTAACGGTGTCTAATACGGGACTTGCCAGTTGGAGTGCCGTAGTCAATGCAAGCGGTTACGCGTATAAGCTTGACGGGGGAGCGGAAGTGCCTACTTCGGCAACGTCGTTACAGCTTGCCGACGGACAAAGCATCACGGTAAAAGCGGTGGGCGACGGTACGAATTATACCGACAGCGATTACAGCGCGGTAAAGACGTACACGGCAGGGAGCACGCCCACGCCCACGCCTACGCCCACGCAAGCGCCTACCTATTTAGGAATTTTGGCGTCTGCAACCGAGCCTACGCAAAACGACGGGCTTACGCCGTTCTCTTCGGGTAGTTATAATTCTTCTACGCGCGTTTCGTTGGAACAAGCGTTGCGGACGTACTTATCCAACCCCGCTAACGCGTTGGGGGATAGCGCGCCGGTGGCAAGCGAATATCCCGTTTACGCTACGGTAGGCGGTACGGTGTATATTCAAATTTGGTTGAATAACCCCGACCAAAACACCATTTTATCGTTGAAATTGAACGGTACGAAACACCAAACGGGCGGTACGTTGCAATCCTTTTTCGTACAGGACGGCAATTCGTATTTGAACTGTGTTTACGTGGCGGTAACGGTGCCGAACGGTACGTATGACGAAATCGCGTACGAAGTTACCGAAATTGAATACGTAGAAGGCACGAATATCAGCCAAGACGGCAAATCGGTACTCATCGACGAGGATAACGACACGGTAACCATCGGTTTACCGTATGAAGAAAACTTGCCTACGGCTACCATTACCAACGTAGATACTACCGCAACGCAAATTTCGTTTAGCGTAACCGTTACGGACGAAGAGCAGTTCGTTGCTACGGTAGGCGGTTGGTTGCGCGTACTTATTTATAATCAAAACAATGAGATTGTGGCGCAAAGAAAATTGACGGTAGGCGAAACCGCGGTAACGTTCGACGGGTTGAGCGCGGAAACGTATTATAACGTAATGGTGTTCGTGCTTGGGGACGCGCACGACGGGAACGGCGTGTACGTACATACCGTAAGAGTAGAACAATACCAAACGGAAAGCGTACTTTCCTGCCAAATGCAATCGAAAATTCTTCAAAACGCGCAAACGGGGAAATATTATCCTGCAATAGACGTGCAAGCGACACTTTCCGATTCGTCGTTTACCTTTACTAAGGTGGAAGTATGCGAGTGGGATTATAACGATTACGGTTGGAAAGTCGTATATACGTCCGCATTTGACGGGGATATCGAGATAGCCGAAAATATCTTAAACGAAAAAGAATACCTTGTCAAAGTATATTATGAAAACGCGTCGAGCGTAGAACAAAGCGAGCAAAATTACGTTGGGGTGCAAGGATTAGACAGTCCTTGGGTGACCTACGATAGCGGTTACGGTTTGATAGACGACGTCGTTTTAGGATTTAATTTCGGCGACGGAAAATATAATCTTGATAACCTTACGATACGAATTTTTGACGAATACAGCAAGCAATACCTTGCCGAAGACGCGTTATATTTACTTGCTAATCCTACCGCAATTGAAGATTTACAGTCGCAAATCGACGCTATGGATTGGTCGAACCCCGAAAAGACCGTGTTGATGAATCGTCAATATCGTTTGGAACAAGTCCGAGATAAAGTGGAAGAATACTATCCCGACGTAGAAGAAGCGGAATGGGAAACGGAACTTGCCAAAGGTATTTATATGTACGAATACGTATTTGGGGAAGACGACGAATTTTTCAAGGGCGCAGGCAATACGTATTACGTTGTTTTGGAAGATTATCAATCCAAGCGCGCTAATGATTATTCGTGGCAATATATCATTACGGCAGATGAAGATAGAAACAACGGCGAAAGCGCGGAGAATAGAGAACTTAAAAAAGATTATTTCAATATCAAACCCGTCTTTACGAGTGGAGATTATATGTTCGTTGCCAGCGACGAAGACTATAACGAGCTGTTCAAAGTAGATGAAAATAACGTTTTATACCTTGAAGTGATGTCGAGGAGCAGTTCGGGTGAGAAAAGCTATAAAGCGCTTGGCTACGTCAACCAAATCGTATTGATGAAGGACGACGAAATCGTGAAAGTGTTGTGGTCGCAAGAAGCGCCTAATACCAACGTGGACGAGTCGGCTTGGCTTGCGGATATCCGTCAAGCGCTTATCGACGGCGACGACGTAGATACGGTATTCCCGTTTGGAGAGTTGCAACCCATCACGTTCGATTTGGACGATAAAGATATAGCAAGCCTTGACATAGGCAAATACGTAATAAAATACACGTATAAAATGTTCGGCAAGACGTATTCGACGGATAGACCGTACGACTGGGACGGTTGGCTAGATTATGCAATACAAGGACAACTGCCTACGGCGTCTATTGCGTTTAGTACATACGAATTTGGTAGATTTGATATCGTATATCCCGAATCGTTGGGGTCTTGGAACGATTTCTCTATCGAAGTGCGCGATGAAAACGAACAACTTATCGGTACGTACGACCAAGACAGTTATTGGGACGCGCAACCGTTATCCAAGAACTATTCGATAAGAATTAAGCTACTTACGTACGACGGACACGAATATTATACGCAAGACGGCGAGTGGAGTTCGTGGTTCGTATGCTTGCCCATTACGTGTGGCACGCCCGAGGGCTTTACGCAAAGCTACGAGGCGTACGGCGTTACGGTTTCGTGGAATTACGTGAACCGCGCGGAAAAATACGTGTATAAGCTGAACGGCGGTGCGGAACAAGAAACGTACGAACCCTATATTTCGGGCTTGAAAAACGGGGATGCGTTGGTGGTAAAAGCCGTTCCTGCTACAAGCGAAAGCAATTACGTGGAATCGACGTATTCGTTGGAATATACGGTGGTGGATACCAGACCTGCTTTGTCTGCCCCCGTAGTTACTTTTGACAGTTATTATCAGTTGTTGGAATGGACTGCGGTAGACAACGCAGTGCGTTACGTGGTATATAACGTAACCAACGACAGCGAGCAAGAATTAGACGCGTCGTCTACTAGTTGCACCGTGCAATTAGGATACGAGTATATCGTTAGAGCAGTCCCTGCCGATTATCAAACGTGCGCAGGCAGTCAATCGGAAATTATCGATACGACGGTAAAACTGGAAGCTCCCGAAATTACGATTGTAGACGGCGCGGTTTCGTTTAGCACATATCCCAACGTGGTAGGTAAGGTTACGTATACGTACGTAATTAACGACGGTACGGAACAAACGACGAGAAGCGCAAGCGGAGTTATTACGTTAAACGACGGCGATACGATTAAAGTAAAGGTTTCCATTTCCCGTCCAGGGTACGTGGAAAGCGAGTGGAGTACGGCTACATATACCGTGGCATAAAAATAGCGTGGCGGACGGTTTCGTCCGCCACGTGTTTATAAAAAACGAGTATCATAAAACCGCCCTGCGTGGTGCAGGGCGGTTTATCATTGATACATTATAAGTTGAAATATTTATCGTATTCCGCAGGGTGGGGGATTGCAGCAAGTTGTCTGCATTCTTCACGCTTGGTTTTGATGAAGTTTTTGATAAGTTCTTCGGGGAATACACCGCCAGCCGTAAGGTAGGCGTGGTCTTTTTCCAACGCGTCAAGCGCTTCGTCCAAGGACGTGGGCAAGCCTTGCAATTTTGCCTTTTCTTCTTCGGGCAAGTGATACAGGTTTACGTCGTAAGGACCCCAACCGTTTGCGTGGGGGTCGATTTTATTTTTCACGCCGTCAAGCCCTGCCATTAAAATTGCCGCATAGCAATAGTAGGGGTTGCACGTTGCGTCAGGGTTACGAAGCTCGAAACGACGTTTTTCGGGGGATTTTGCATAGGCAGGGATGCGGATAACCGCACTTCTGTTCGACGTCGCATAGCCCACGGTAACGGGTGCTTCAAACCCGGGAACAAGACGTTTGAACGAGTTGGTAGAAGGGTTGGTAATTGCACAGAGCGACGCGATATGTTTGAGCAAACCGCCCATAAAGTAGTGCGCCGTTTGGCTAAGGTGCGAATAGCCGTTATCGTCCGAGAATACGGGTTTGCCGTCCTTCATAAGAAGCATATGCACGTGCATACCGCTACCTGCTTCGCCGTAGATAGGCTTGGGCATAAACGTAGCCGTCTTGCCGTATTTGAGCGCAGTGTTGTGGATGATGTATTTAATCATCATCGTTGTGTCCGCCATATGCACGACTTCGCCGAGTTGCGGTTCGATTTCAAATTGACCGGACGCCGCCACTTCGGGGTGGTGGTAATTGATTTCCACGCCTGCGTCTTTCATATGCAAACACATTTCGCTGCGACATTCGTAGGAGATGTCAAACGGTTTTGCAATATGATAATTCTTTTGTTTGGGTACGACAACGCCAAGCCCTTCGGTTGCGCTATTCCAGTACGATTGTTTTGCATCTACTTTCGCACTGATTTCTTTACCGCTTACTTCCCAACCCGCTTGGTCGAAAAGATAAAATTCAAATTCGGGCAAAATAAACATTTCGTCCGCAAGTCCACAATCCTGCATTTGTTTTACCGCCGCACGGATAACGTTTCTGGGGTATTGCGGAAGGGGACGGTTTTCGGGCGAATCGATAATCATTGCGTTCCCCGTCATAGATAAAGTGGGGATAGAACAGAACGGGTCGATAAGCGCCGTGTCGGGGTCGGGGATAAATACCATATCGCTCTTTTCTACCACTGCATAACCGTAGTTAGACGCGTCGAAACCGATACCGCTTTTCATCGTATCTTCGGAAAAGTTTTGTGCAGGGATAGTTACGTGACGGTATTGCCCGTTGATATCTACCATTTTGAAATCGACCATTTTAATGTCGTTTTCTTCAATCATTTTCAAAATGTCTTGTACGCTTTTGCTCATAAAAAATCTCCTTTTGCGTTTTCAATATGTATTTATCATACAACAAAATGAAAAATAATGCAAGGGTATGAGAGAAATTTGAAAAATTTTTGGCGAAAAATTTTCCGTTTTGGTTAAAAAAATGCGTTTACAAGCAAAAAACGGACGGTTTTTCTTTGAACCCGCGTATAGCCACTTGCTTTTTTTTAAGTAGTTTGCTATAATAATAAACAAAGTTTAACGATTACGACAGGAGAACAGTTATGCCCACAGTAGCAGTGAAAAAATTAGACGAAAAAGCAGTATTGCCCACTTACGGTTCGCCGTATTCGGCTGGCGCGGATTTGTATGCGCTCGTAGATGGGGAAACGGTGATTATGCCCCACGAAACCAAGCTTATCCGCACGGGGCTTGCCATGGAAATTCCCGAAGGGTACGCAGGACTCATTTACGCGCGTAGCGGACTTGCGTCCAAACGCGGTCTTGCACCTGCAAACAAGGTGGGCGTAGTAGATGCGGATTATCGAGGAGAAGTGATGGTGGCACTGCATAACCACTCGGATAAGGCACAAAAAATCGAAGCGGGCGAACGCATTGCACAGCTCGTTATCGCGCCCTTTTTGAAGGCGGAATTTGACGAAGCGGACGAGCTTTCGGACACCGTACGCGGTGCAGGCGGGTTCGGGAGTACGGGTACAAAGTAAGGAGTTTTCGTATGTCGATGCGAATGAGAAAAAAGCGCAATTTCGAGGCGCGTATGCAGGCTTGCGAAAACTTATTGTTGGCGCAAGGCACGAACGGGATACTCAATATGAAAGAGGCGGCGGAACGTTTCCGTGCGCTCGTTGATTTTTCCAAGGCGTTTGGAAACGACAATCCCGTATGCTTGGAAATCGGTTGTGGTAAGGGCGGATTTATTATTCAGCTTGCCCAAAAGCACCCCGAAATCAATTATTTGGCGTTAGAAAAAATGAGCAACGTCATTTTAACGCCGATGGAAGAAGTGGCGTCGGCAGGCGTGCAAAACGTACGCTTTTTGAATATCCGTGCGGAGTGTTTGCCTTGCTATATCCCCGAAGGGAGTTTGGATTGTATCTATCTCAACTTCTCTACGCCCCTGCCTAAGCTTGGGTATGCAACCCAACGTTTGACGCATAGAAACTTTTTGGAAATGTATAAAAAACTGTTGAAAAAGGGCGGTAAAATTATACAAAAGACGGACGACAGGCCGTTTTTCGATTTTTCGATAGAAGAATATACGGCTTGTGGATTTACGTTGCAGGAAGTGTGTTACGATTTGCACGCAAACGGTAACCCCGAAGACAATATCGTAACCGAATATGAAAGCAAATGGATACAGCGCGGTTTACCTATACACAAAGTCGTTGCCGTAATGGAGTAAAAGTATGAAAAAATTAGCTTGCATAATCGCAGGATTTACGCTGTGCTCGGCGTGCGGTTTTGTAGCTTGTACAAAAAACACGGATATCACGGTGTACGCGCCCGACGGCGCGCCTGCTTTGGCATTAGCTAAGCTTTTGAAAGACGATACCAAGGACGACGGCGTAACCTATCGTATCGTCAATCCGCAAACGGTAACCACTATGGTTACGTACAAGGACGAAAACAAGAACGCCGATTTGTGCGTGTTGCCGTTGACGGACGCTACGCAATATTTAGGGGATAAGGACGACTATAAACTGCTTGGTGTGGTTACGCACGGCAATTTATATATTATTTCCCAAGACCAAACGCAGGTGACGGACGTAAGCGCGTTTTCGGGCGAAGAAATCGGCGTGTTGCAACTGCAAAAAACGCCTGGGCAGGTGTTCAAAAGTATCCTGCAAAAAAACGGCGTGGCGGACGTTACGCTGACGAATATTACAGGTGGCGGTGAGGTAGGTGCTTTATCAAACGTAAAATACTACGTTCTTGCCGAACCTGCGGTGACCGCGCAAAAAGGCAAAGGTTTTCATATCGTAGGCAACGTGCAAACGCTGTACGGCGGTGAAAACGGCTTTCCGCAAGCGGTGCTCGTGGCAAAATCGAGCGTAATAGAAGAAAACCCCGCCTTTATCAAAGAATTTGTGCGCGACGTGCAAAGCTCTGCTACTTGGCTTGCTACGGCGACGGGGGAAGAAATTGTTTCCGCCGTATCGTCGCACACCGAAAACGGGTATCAAACGACGTTGAAAGCACAGCTGTTACAACCGCAAACGTTGGCGCGTTGCGGAGTGTATTTTACACAGGCAAAGGACGCGAAAACGGAGATAGAAGGGTTTTTACAGGACGTTTCCGCAATCGACGAACATATTACGGTCATTCCAAACGACGGTTTTTATTGCTTGACGGATTTTAACGCATAGAAGGAGTATGCTCTTGAAAAAGTTGCTTGGCAAACATATCCTATTGATGATAGGCGGTGTCGCATTGTTGACAGCCGTTTGGATAGTTGCGTATTTTTGCGTAGGCAACGATTTGCTTTTGCCGTCCTTTGGAGAAACGGTCAAGGACTTTTTCCTGCTGTGGATAGACGGTGCGTTTTGGTCGGCACTTGGCGTTACGCTTTTGCGCGTGCTGTCGGCGTTCGTGCTCTCGTTTGCGTTGGCGGTGTTGACGGCGGTGCTCTCGTACCTGTACCCGTCTTTTCGTGCGTTTTTTGCGCCCATTCTTGCCGTGCTTCGTTCTATGCCCGTACTTGCCGTGCTACTGATTATTCTCGTTTGGACGAACGACGGCGTTGCGCCCGTAATCGTGGCGTTTTTATCGTTGTATCCTATTTTATACACGCAAACGCTGACGGCAATTTGCGGTGTAGATAACAAGCTTTTGCAAATGAGTAAGGCGTACCGCGTACCGATGTCTGTGCAAATCACGAAACTGTATATTCCAACCGTTGCGCCTGCGCTTATCAAGGCGTGCGGTTTGGCTCTCGGATTTGGAGTAAAGCTTACCGTTTCGGCGGAAGTGCTTGCGCGTTCCAAACACAGCTTAGGGGTGTTGATGCAGGACGCAAGGGGTTTTGATTTGCCTCAGCTTTTTGCGCTGGTAATCGTAGCGTGCGTGTTGGGTTTTGTGATAGAGTATGCGTTTGTTTGCGTGGCTGAACGTATGCAAAGGGGGAAGAAATGAAACTTTGCATAACCAAACGGTATAGGGAAAAATGCGTATTCGACGGGTTTGCGTTGGAAATCCCCGATGGGGAAGTGACGTGTATTTTAGGTGCGTCGGGGGTGGGCAAAACGACGCTTTTGCACTGTTTGGCAGGGCTTACCCCGTTTGAAGGGGAGATAGACGGAAAAACGGAAAACGTGGGGTTCGTCTTTCAAGAACCGCGACTTTTACCCTTTTTGACGGTGGAAGAAAACCTTACGTACGTCGGCGCAAACGAAGACGAAATTCGTACGGCGCTGGAAACGTTGGAAATTTCCGCATATGCAAAGCGGTATCCCGATACTCTTTCAGGGGGAGAACAACAGCGCGTTGCGCTTGCCCGTGCCATTGTCAAAAAACCGCCGTTACTTTTGTTAGACGAGCCGTTTTCGTCGTTGGATTTGCCGTTGAAGTTGCGCCTTCTTTCGGCGTTTAAGACGTTGTATCAAAGCTATACGCCTACGGTGGTGTTCGTTACGCACGATATCGACGAGGCACTCAGTATAGGACAACGGATTGTGGTGTTAAAAGACGGAAAGGCGGTGTATTCCGCCCGTGTAACGCCGTGCACGTATGGCGAAAACACAACAGAAAAACAAAGCGTATTACAAGCGATTACGCAATAAATATAAGGAGATAATATATGAAGAAATTAGAACCTTTTTTTGACCTGCTTGGCGAAATTTTAGCTATCGTGTTGGTCGTGACGTACGTAATTTTAATTACGAACGGAACGTGGAATTACATAGAAGACGAAACGGTAATGATGGTATTAAGTGCAATTAACCGTTTCGGCGCATTGGCACTTGTGGCAGTCGTAGGGCTGGAAGCAATGAGCAAACGCAATATTATCTTTTTATTGCTGTTCGTCGCGGCCTGTGCGTTTATTTTCGTATTCCTGTTTATGCCGAACACGTTCGAGTCGATTATGGGTTAATTATGGACGAAAGGTTGCAAAAACAACTGGCGTTTGCGCTGGAAATCGATAAGGAAAAGGACGTGTTGCGCCAAACGCATACCACGTCGAAAAAGCAGGAAAACGACGCTGAACACGCTTGGCATATGGCGATTATGGTATGGCTACTCCGCGAATACGCAAACGAGCCGTTTGACGTGGGTAAAGCTATGCTGATGTCCCTTTTACACGACGTAGTGGAGATTGACGCAGGCGATACGTACGCGTACGACACGGTGGCTATGCAAACGCAGGCTCAAAGGGAAGAAGAGGCGGCGGAACGCATTTTCGGCATACTCCCCGACGAACAAAAGAAAGAGTGTATCGCACTCTTTCACGAATTTGAAGAGGGGATAACGCCCGAAGCAAAGTTTGCGCGCGCCATTGATAACGTACAACCGCTAATTCTTAACGATTATAATAACGGTGGGGACTGGCGCAAGCATAAGGTGACGAAGAGCAAGATACGTAAGCGGAACGAGCGCACGAAAATCGGTTCGCAAACGCTGTGGGAACACGTCACGGCGCTTATCCAAAAAAACGTAGAAAAAGGCAATATAATAGACGAATAAAAAACCGCCCCGACGCGTCGGGGCGGTAATTTTATACATAGTCGTTACGGCTCAAAAGTGGGCATAGGTTGTAATTTGAAAGCGTTTATTTTGTGCAAACGGTCAATTTTAGCTTTGGTTTGTTCGTCTTCGCAAACGCCTTCGCGGATATATTTATCCAACGCTTTATACGTAAAGCCTAAATTGTCTTCGTCCGTTCTACTCGTCAATCCGTCGGACGGGACTTTTTCTACTAAATTTTCGGGTAAACCCAAAAATCTGCCGATTGCTTTTACTTCTTGTACGGTGAATTTTCCAAGCGGAGAAAAATCGCCTGCCATATCCCCGTAACGGGTGGAATATCCCACGTAATCTTCGGACAAATTACAGGTGTTTGCCACTCTGCCGTTTACCGATTGCGAAACGGCGTACAGCGTGGACATACGGATACGGGGCGGTAGGTTAATTAGCGTTTGACGGCTAATTTCCACACCTGCCACTTTCATAGAATCCAGCACGCCTTGTACCGCGTCGCGGATATTGCAAACGACGTAGGGGATATCAAGGTGCGCGACGAGCTGTTTAGAACAGTCGAAATCGGGTTGTTCCCCGTTGGGCATCAGCACCCCTAAAACGCGCTCCTTGCCCAGTGCGCGTACGCAAACCGAGGCAACCACGCTGGAATCTTTTCCGCCCGAAATACCGATAACCGCTTTACAGTCTTTGCCGTTTTTATCAAACCAGTCGCGAATCCAAAGGATAAGCGCGTCTGTAACCTTTTCTACTTGGAACATAGCTACTCCTTATTCGATAATCCCAAACAGCAATTCGCCGTAGTTGGGGAAGGGCCACGAGTCTGCGGAAACGAGCGTTTCCAACTCGTCCGCGCTGGCGCGGAGCGATTGCATAATAGGCAAAATGCGGTCTTTGCAGTAGTTCGCGCGCGCCGTAACGTTGGGTTCTTTGTGTAAGCTTGTCAAAACGAATTGCAATTTTTTCACGTCGGCGTAGGCAAGTGCCGTCAGCGTGGAAATGCGTTCTACCATTTCTTGTTCGTAGGATTTATCCACCGCTTTGCTCACCGCTTTTTTGGCAAGTAGCGTATTGCACAAAAGCCCCGAATATTCGCTAACCGCAGGCAGGATATCCTTGCTTGCCATATCCAGCATTGTGCGCGCTTCAATTTCAATAATTTGACAGTAGTTGTCAAGGAAAATTTCCAGTCGCGATTGCATTTCCTTTTCGCCGTAAACCTTATGCGAAGTGAACAGCGCGACGTTCTTTTCGTCTAAGTAATGCGCCAACGCGTCAGGGGTGGTTTTCAAGTTGGACAAGCCACGTTTTTCCGCTTCTTGTATCCAAGCGTCGTCGTACCCGTTGCCGTTAAAGACGATACGCTTGTGCTTGGAAATGACGTCTTTGATGAGTTGGTGGAGCGTCTTTTCAAAATCTTCCGCGTTTTCCAAAAGGTCGGCAAACTGTCTAAGCGATTCGGCAACGGCGGTATTGAGTACCGTGTTGGCTTCGGAAACGGACGCGGACGAGCCGAGCATACGGAATTCGAATTTATTACCCGTAAACGCAAAGGGCGAAGTACGGTTTCTATCCGTCGAATCCTTAGGGAATTTGGGCAGGGTATGTACGCCTACACGCATCAGTTGTTTCTCTTTTACGTCGTACTGCGAGTCGCTTTCAATGGCGTGTAAAATATCCGTCAGTTCTTCGCCTAAGAAAATGGAAACAATCGCAGGGGGCGCTTCGTTTGCGCCAAGACGGTGGTCGTTCCCTGCCGACGCGACGGAGATACGAAGTAAGTCTTGGTATTCGTCCACGGCTTTCAAAACGGCGCAAAGGAATAACAAGAATTGTGCATTTTCCTGCGGAGTATCGCCCGGCTCTAACAGGTTTACGCCCGTGTTGGTGGAAAGCGACCAGTTGTTATGCTTACCGCTACCGTTTACGCCCTCAAACGGTTTTTCGTGCAAAAGGCACACGAAATCGTGTTTTTTGGCGATTTTTTGCATAATTTCCATCGTCAGCTGGTTGTGGTCTGCCGCGATGTTTGTGCTGGCAAAAATAGGCGCAAGCTCGTGTTGGGAGGGCGCGGCCTCGTTGTGTTCCGTTTTGGCAAGCACGCCTAACTTCCACAGTTCCACGTCCAAATCCTTCATAAAGGCTTGCACGCGCGGTTTGATAACGCCGTAGTAATGCCCTTCGGTTTCTTGTCCTTTGGGCGGTTTCGAGCCGAACAGCGTTCTGCCTGTGTACATTAAATCCTTTCTTCTCTTGTAACAATCCTTATCGACAAGGAAATATTCCTGTTCGGGGCCAACCGTCGTCTTGACGGACGTAACGTCTTCGTTTCCAAACAGTTTAAGTACGCGCATCGTTTGACGGTTAATCGTTTCCATCGAACGGAGCAAAGGGGTTTTCTTATCGAGTGCTTCGCCCCCGTACGAACAAAAGGCGGTGGGGATACACAAAACGCCGTCTTTGATAAACGCGTAGGAAGTGGCGTCCCAAGCGGTATAGCCACGCGCTTCAAAGGTGGCGCGAAGCCCACCCGAAGGGAAGGACGACGCGTCCGTTTCTCCGCGAATCAGTTCTTTCCCCGAAAATTCCATAATCACTTTACCGCCCTTAGCAGGGGAGATAAAGCTGTCGTGTTTTTCGGCAGTAATGCCCGTCATGGGTTGAAACCAGTGCGTATAGTGGGTTGCACCCAACGAAACCGCCCACTCTTTCATGGCGTTCGCTACGGCGTTTGCCACGGACAAATTCAAACTTCTGCCGTCTTGGATGGTACGTTGAAGGGATTGATACGCTTCGGGTTCTAACTTAGCTTTCATCACTTCGTCGTTAAATACCATACACCCAAAATAATCGGACACCATCATACTCTTTTCTCCTTACGTGGGAAGGGCTTATAGCCCTTATACGGTTTTATTGTACTCTATCTCTTGCCGTTTTGTCAACGGTTTGCATACTGTTTTTGTCAATTTACAGGGGGCTTATAAATAGAAAAATTGAAAAATTTTCGTGAAAATTCATAAAAACTAATGAAAATTGAGAAAAGATGTGTTATAATAAATTAGATAATGCGAGAAAACGGCGTTTTTTCTCGTAAGCAGTACAGGAGCAGTAACGCAAATGAACAAATTATTAGGCGTAGACGTCGGCTCGACGACGGTAAAAACGGCGGTTATCGGCGAGGACGGGAATAGGGTTATCTACTCCGCGTACCAACGCCATTTTTCGCGCGTAAAGGAATGTATCGTCGGCGAACTGCAAAAGATAGCGGAGCGTTTCCCCGGCGAAAGCTTTCAAGTTGCCATAACGGGCAGTGCAGGGCTTGGCGTAGCCGAAAACGCAAATATCCGTTTTACGCAAGAAGTGCAATCGGCATTTACCGCCGTCCGTAAATATTATCCCGATGCAGACGCGGTGGTAGAACTTGGCGGTGAAGACGCAAAAATTATATTCTTGACGGGTGGCGTGGAACAGCGTATGAACGGGAGCTGTGCAGGCGGTACGGGTTCGTTTATCGACCAAATGTCCGCACTTCTTAACGTGCCCGTGACGGAAATGGACGAGCTTGCGCTTCGTGCAGAAAAGGTGTATCCCATTGCATCTCGTTGCGGTGTGTTTGCAAAATCGGACGTGCAACCCCTATTAAACCAAGGCGCGGAAAAGTCGGATATCGCGGCGTCCGTATTCCAAGCGGTAGTCGAACAAACGGTGTCGGGCTTAGCGCAGGGCAGACGGATAAAAGGGAAAGTGCTGTTTTTAGGCGGACCGCTGTTCTTTTTCAAAGCGCTTAGAAAGGCGTTTGTGCAAACGTTAGGGTTGGATAGCGAAAACGCGGTATTCCCCGACAACGCGCCTATCTTTATGGCGCTTGGCGCAGGGTTGCAAGCAAAGGGCGAACAACCCATAGTTATTGAAGAATTGATTACGCGCATTGCAAACGGCAAGGCGAAGGACGAAGTGGCGCGCGGTAAGCCGTTGTTTACGGATAGAGAAGAATACGAAAAATTTATTCAAAGGCATAAGCAAAACGATTTGGCGTTTGCCGATATCATGACTTATGTAGGCGACGCGTATTTGGGGATAGACAGCGGTTCTACGACGACAAAACTCATTTTAATCACTCCCGATTGCAAAATATTATACTCCCATTATCAAACGAACAACGGACAGCCCTTGGACGTCGTGGTGGCGAAAGTCAAAGAGATTTACAGGCTTTGCGGAGAGCGCGTACGTATCCGTTCGTCGGCGGTAACGGGTTACGGCGAAGATATGATAAAGGCGGCGTTAAAGCTGGATTTCGGTATCGTGGAAACGGTGGCGCATTTTAAGGCGGCGGTGCACTTTGACCCCCAAGTGGATTTTATTATCGATATCGGCGGTCAAGACATTAAATGTTTCAAAGTGAAAAACGGTGCAATCGATTCGATTATGCTCAACGAAGCTTGTTCGTCGGGTTGCGGTTCGTTTATTCAAACGTTTGCCAAAGCGTTGGATATGCAAGTGGAAGAATTTTCAAGGCTTGGGCTGTTTGCAAAAAGCCCCGTCGAACTCGGCTCGCGCTGTACGGTGTTTATGAACAGCGCGGTAAAGCAAGCGCAAAAGGAAGGGGCAAGCGTAGAAGACATATCCGCTGGTATTTCCACGTCCGTCGTCAAAAACGCGGTGTATAAAGTAATCCGTGCCCGTTCCCCCGAAGAGTTGGGCGAACACGTCGTCGTGCAAGGCGGTACGTTTATGAACGACGCGGTGCTCCGTTCGTTTGAAATGGAAACGGGAAAACAAGTCGTCCGTCCTGCGATTGCAGGGCTTATGGGTGCGTTCGGCGCGGCAATTTACGCCAAGGAAAACGCCAAGGAAGACCGTTCAAGTATGTTATCCAAGCAAAAGCTGGATAGTTTTTACTACACGTCTAAACGTGCGACTTGTAAGGGCTGTACGTCCCATTGCAACGTCAATTTCTTGACGTTTGAAGACGGGGGCAGATACGTTTCGGGCAATAAGTGCGAACGTGGCGCAGGACAAAAACCGCAAGGCGAGGAGTGGAATATCTACGCCTATAAATACACCGCCTTAAAAGGGTATGCAAGCGCAAAGGACGGGGGCGTAGATGCGTTCAAACGGGGGAAGGTAGGGCTTCCGTTCCAGCTCGTTATGTTTGAACAGCTCCCCTTATGGTCGGCGTTTTTCCAAAAGCTCGGTTTTGAAACGGTGCTTAGCGACGACAGTTCGAGAGAACTGTACTACCGCGGTCAACACACGGTGGCAAGCGATACCGTTTGTTACCCTGCAAAGCTGATGCACGGACATATAGAATCGTTGCTCGATAAGGGAGTGGATTTTATTTTCTATCCAAGTGAAAGTTACAACATAGACGAACGGGCGTCGGTCAACCATTATAACTGTCCCGTCGTGGCGTACTATGGCGAACTTTTGAAAGCCAACAACGAACGATTAAATAGCGATAATTTCCTTTCGCCGTTTATCGACTTAAACGAACGCGACTCCGCCGTAAAAACGCTGTGGGAAAGCTTATCCCAATACGGCGTTACGCAAGAACAAGTGCAAGACGCGTTGCAGGCAGGTTTCGACGCGCTTGCTAAGTATCAAGACGGCGTGCGCGAACACGGTGCGAGAATGTTAGAGTCGGCACGACGTTTGGGTAAGACGACGGTGGTGCTTGCAGGACGTCCGTACCACGCCGACCCCGAAATCAATCACGGCATAGGGAAACTGTTGACGTCGCTTGGGGTGGCGGTACTCAGCGAAGACAGCGTTTGTCACAACGCGCCTATCGTCAAAACCAACGTATTAAATCAATGGACGTACCACGCAAGGTTATACCGCGCGGCGGAATACGTTTGTACGCAAAAGGATATGCAACTCGTTCAGCTGGTATCTTTCGGTTGCGGGATTGATGCGGTAACGACGGACGAAGTGCGGTTGATTATGGAAAGCAACGGCAAATTATATACGCAAATCAAGATAGACGAAATCAATAATTTGGGCGTAGTAAAAATCCGCCTGCGCAGTATGTTGGCGGTTATAGGGGGTGAAGCGTAATGAAAAAGCAAGGGTTGCAAGAAAAAAGTTACGTTTTGGATACGCCTAAATTTAGCGATAAAATGAAAAAGACGCATACCATTATCGCGCCGAATATGCTCCCGTACCATTTTGAAGTGTTAAAGCAAATTTTCATTAAATACGGCTATAAAGTGGAAGTATTGCAAGACGACGGCAAGCAAGTGATTGACGAAGGCTTGAAATACGTGCATAACGACGCGTGTTTCCCTGCGCTTTGCGTTATCGGACAATTTATGTGCGCGCTGAAAAGCGGTAAATACGACCCCGACAAGACGGCGGTGCTTATCACGCAATCGGGTGGCGGTTGCCGTGCGTCTAACTATATTCCGCTTATCCGAAAGGCGCTCCGCACCGAGTTTCCGCAAGTGCCCGTACTTTCGCTTAACTTTTCAGGCTTGGAAAAGGACAGCGGAGTAAAGGTGGGCGTTTCTATGCTGTTACAGTTGGGTATCGGCATTTTCTACGCGGACGCCGTAATGAGCTTGTATAATCAATGCAAGCCGTACGAAGTTATCCAAGGCGAAGCGGACGAAGCTCGTGCAGACTGTATGGCGCAACTCAAAAAAGCGTTTGCAGGTGGCGGATATAAAAAATTCAAAAAGATTATGCGCAGTATTTTAACGCGCTTTGCCAAAGTACAAAGAAAGGACGAAAAACGTATCCGAGTAGGGGTTGTTGGGGAAATTTACGTCAAGTATTCCCCGATAGGCAATTCAAAATTAGAAGAATTTTTATACGGCGAAGGGTGTGAGCCCGTCGTGCCTGCGCTGATGGATTTCGTAATGTACTGTATCGTCAATAATATGAACGACTACGCGTTGTACGGTAAAAACAAGACGTCAGCGTTCGTGTATTCGCTTGTGTATAAATATCTGTTAAAACGGCAACGCAAGACGATTGCTTGGTTTGAAGAATACGGTTTTGAACCACCGCACGACTTCGAGCATTTGCGCGCTTGTGCGGACAAGGTGTTGCACCAAGGCGTGAAGATGGGCGAAGGTTGGCTGATTCCTGCGGAAATGGTTGCGCTTTGTGAGACGGGAGTTACCAACGTAGTATGCGCACAACCGTTTGGGTGTTTG
>JAFVOG010000076.1 GCA_017505945.1 Clostridia bacterium | reverse complement strand
TTCCGTTCTCGTAAGGGTGGATTTCGTACCCTGTCTTTCATTCGCAAGACGGGTTACGACTGCTTGATGAATCAAAGATTCTTTATATTCGACGCCGAATACGTTGTCGGAAAGTTCCATCGTTCCAACTTCTGCGCCGGCCATATTTAATACTTTAATAGTCGCCATTTCTTTCACTCTCCTTATTTGCTCTTCACGCTGTCCGAAATGGTAACGATGCTACCCTTAGGACCGGGGATTGCGCCTTTGATGAGAATTGCGTTTCTTTCCAAATCCACTCTTACTACTTCAAGGTTTTGGATAGTAACGTTTTCCACACCGTAATGACCTGCGAGATGCTTGTTCTTGAATACACGCGAGGGAGCACTAATCGAACCCATAGAACCAGGTTCTCTATGCACAGGACCGGTACCGTGCGTCATCTTCAATCTTTGTTGATTCCATCTCTTGATTACGCCCGTAAATCCGTGGCCCTTGGTTACGCCCGAAACGTCTACCTTATCGCCTGCTACGAATACGTCTGCTTTAAGCTCTGCGCCAACCGCATACGTTTCCGCGTTGCTTACTCTGATTTCTTTAAGCACCTTGTGAGGTTTTACGCCTGCTTTCTTGTACTGACCGAGTTCGGGCTTCGTAAGCGCCTTTTCACTCGTTTCGATAAAGCCCAGCTTCAAAGCGGAATATCCGTCTTTTTCTACCGTCTTTACTTGCACTACGGGGCAGGGACCTGCCTCTACTACCGTTACGGGAATCATTTTCCCGTCTTCTGCAAACAGTTGAGTCATACCAACTTTGCGACCGATGATTGCTTTATTCATTGATAAAGTTCACTCCTTAAAAATTTTTTATTCTCGAATACCTTTTGAAAGTATTTCTCGGTAATTTTGTTTTCCCTTGATTAGAGCTTAATTTTGATGTCCACACCTGCGGGCAAGTGAATGGAATCCAAAAGCTTTGCGTTGGGGGAATAGATGTCGATAATTCTCTTATACGTTCTCATTTCGAACTGTTCGCGAGAATCCTTATACTTGTGGGGCGAACGGAGAATCGTTACGATTTCTCTTTCCGTAGGAAGGGGGATAGGACCGGAGATTTTTGCTCCGCTCTTCTTCATCGTTTCCACGATACGGCTTGCCGCTTCGTCTACGAGTTCGTGGTCGTACGCCGCTAACTTAATTCTGATTTTTTGTACTGCCATTGTCTTGTTACTCCTTTTAGTTTATACTAACATTTTATTTACCGTGTCAACTGAGCCGTGTGTATCGAGAACATTCGCAAAATAAAAACTCTCGTTTTCGACCGAGCGTTTTTGCAAAAGCCTCGGTTAGTCGCAGGAATCGAAGTCCCACTTTTGTCAACGGAAATTATCTGTCAAGGGGCTTTTTCCTTGAAATTTCAGTAACTTCCCGTATCAACCCATACACTGGCATTTTAACACAGCCTAACTATCATACCAAATTTGCAAGTCCCTGTCAAGCGTTTGAACGAAATTTTTTTAATTTTTTTGAAAATTTTTTCCAAAAGTCGCATATTTTAATTTTTAGCGCATAAAAAACCTTATTTTTGCACATTATTCCCCTATTTTCGGGAATTTATACAAGAAATAGAGTGAATTGCAAGCCGAGCTTGCGTGAATTTTCGTTTATCCTCAATGAATTGCATGGCAAAGCCACGCGTGAATTGCAACGCAGAGCGTTGCATTATGGAAATATTACCACAACGCCACCATAGGTGGCAATTCACGAAAAACTTTAGTTTTTCAATTCACGCGCAATAGCGCAATTCACGAACGCATAACGTTCAATTCACGGCATTGCCCACTCACTTCCTTATTTATATATACGCGTATACGCACGCGTAAAAGAAAAAAGGGCTTATAACCGCCCTTTTCATCTCAAAGTAATTCTACAAAGGAATAAATATATTTATCAGCAAGCGCGCGCATATCCTTTTCATTGTCTTTGGATACGATATCGTAAATGCCTACCGCTTGCCAGCCTGCTTTTTTACAAGCAATCAACGGAACGTTACTATCGTCTACCATAATGCAATTTTCAGGCGCAACGCCCAACATTTTGGAAATTTCCGTGTATAAATCGGGATTGCCCTTATTTATTGGGAAATCGTCCACCGACCAAATATTATCAAACAGCTCTAAAAGCCCCGTTCGACGCACCCAAGGGTCTAAAAAGGAATGTGGACTACCCGTTAAAATATGTAAGCTTGCGTCGTCCTGTTTGAGTTTTTGTAAAAGCTCTTTGACAAACGGCTTGGCGGGAATGGTATTTTCGTAATACGGTTTACCCGTTTGAATAAACCATTCGTACATTTCCTGCTCCGTTTCCAAAATATCGAAATGCTCCTTATAATAACGGATAAGCCCAGGAACACCGAGCGCAATCACTCTTTTGAGTATATCGTCGGGATAGGAAATATTCCGTTCGTCCAAAAACTGCAAGGGCAGAATACCCCAAACGGCCGTCATAGAATCGGCAAGCGTGCCGTCCATATCAAAAACGTATGCTTTTTTCATTATAGTACTACTCTTTTACTTATTTTTCGCCTTAAATCTTGCCTTCGCGCGCAGTTCGCTATCCAAAATACGCTTTCTAATACGCAAGGACTTGGGCGTTACTTCCAAAAGCTCGTCGTCGGCGATAAATTCCAAACATTCTTCCAAACTCATTTTAGAAACGGGAATGAGCGTCAACGCGTCGTCGCTACTCGACGAACGGGTATTCGTCAAATGCTTGGTTTTACAAACGTTGACGTTAATATCGTCAGAAAGGTTGGTATAGCCCACGACCATACCTTGATATACGGGCGTACCAGGGGTAATAAACAAACTGCCCCTGCCTTGCGCGTTGAAAAGACCGTACGCCACCGCTTCGCCCGTTTCAAACGCTACGAGCGAGCCCGTGTTTCGTCTTTGCATATCCCCTTTATACGGCTCGTAGGCATAGAAAATGGTATTCATAATGCCTTGACCTTTGGTATCCGTCAAAAATTCGCTCTTATACC
>JAFVOG010000075.1 GCA_017505945.1 Clostridia bacterium | reverse complement strand
TTCCGCTTCCAACCACTCGGACAAAGCGTTTACAGCTTTTACGCCGACGCCGTGCAAACCACTGGATACTTTATACCCCGAATCGCCACCGAACTTACCGCCTGCGTTGACCTTGGTAAATACGACTTCCAACGTCGAAATGCCTTCCTTGGGGTGAATATCGGTAGGAATACCGCGCCCATTGTCTTGTACGGTGCAACTCCCGTCCGCGTTAATCGTCACTTCGATATGCGTACAGTACCCTGCAAGCGCTTCGTCAATGGAGTTATCCACGACTTCGTGCACAAGGTGGTGAAGCCCCTTTGCATCCGTGGACGAAATATACATCCCCGGACGTTTACGGATATGTTCCAAGCCGTCTAAAACCTGTATCTGCTCCGCGCCGTATTCGCCTTCTACTCTTTCAGCCATTTTACTTTTCTCCCTAACCGCTTCCCTTTTTTTATAAAAAAGGGAAATCGTTATTTCCCTTCCATTATACCACAACTTTTGAAAAATGTATAGCAAATGAACGCAATTTTTTCAAAAAAAGTTGCCTACCGCCCCGTTTTGTCCGTTTTCGGGCGTTATTTTGCCCCATTTTTTCACGTTGCATACCTTACCGACAGATAAAACGGCACGAAAAAACGGGCGGTTTCTCGCCCGTTTTTAACGCGTTATTTCTTTTCGCCCCAAATCTCTTTGGCTATCTCTAAAACTTCTTCGGGGGTTTTGCAGGAAAACAGCCTATCTTTATACGCCGCCGCGCCCCGTTCCCCCTTGACGTAAAACGCTGCCATTTTACGCATAAATACCGTGGTAAATTTCTCGTCCGCGTGCGCTCTCGTCCACTGCATTTGCTTGCAAAACGAAGTATATTTATTTTCCCTTTCTTTACCCGTCAAATCGCAAAACAGTTGGGGGTCGAACAGCGACGCGCGCGCCACCATCACGCCGTCCGCGCCCGTGTTTTGCATCAGCCGTTTCGCGTCTTCGTTAGAAAACACACCGCCGTTGGCGATTACGGGAATACCCACCGCGCTCTTTGCGCTTGCGATTTCGTCGTAGTTTACTTCGCCTGCATATACTTTATCTTTCGTTCTGCCGTGTATGGTAAGCATACTTGCGCCCGCCCCTTCCATACGCTTGGCAAATTCTTTGGTGATTAACTTATCCGCCGAAACGCCGATACGGAATTTCACAGTAATCGTTTTTCCACTCTTTACGCACGCCTTGACGATTTCTTCGGCAAGTTTTGGATTTTCCAACAGCGCGCTCCCTTCGCCGTTTTTATAAATTTTCGGCACGGGACAGCCCATATTGATATCGACGATAGGAAAGGGCGCAAGCTTTTCGTTCTCGCACGCCATACGCATAATTTCGGGGTCGTTCCCAAAAATTTGCACGGCGGTAAGTCCTTCTTCTTCGTCCGTGTATAATAAATCTTCGGTGTTTTCGTTTCCGTATTTCAAGCCCTTGGCACTTACCATTTCACTAAAACACAGCCCTGCGCCATACTCCTTGCAAAGCCGTCTAAACGCATAGTTTGTGTACCCTGCAAGCGGAGCTAAAAACACGTTGTTGGGCAGGAGTATATCCCCCACCCGTATCGTAGATAAACGCATACCTGCCCCCGTTATTCGGCGTTTTTCGCACGCACGTAGTATTCGTCCCACTCCGCCTCGGAAAGCGTGGTTACGTCCCTGCCGTCCTGCAAAGCGTAGCTTTCCGCCAAAGTAAAGCGTTTGGCAAACCTTTCGACGCTCTCTTTCAACGCCTTTTCACAATCGACGCCTGCCTTTCTCCCCACGTTGACTGCGGAAAACAGCACGTCGCCCAGTTCCTTTTCCGCTTGCGTTTTATCCCCCAAGCGGTACGCCGTGATAAACTCGTCTATTTCTTCGCGCAAACGGCAAAGCGCGTCGTCCACGCAAGCAAAATCCATACCGCCTTTGCCTGCCCGTTTGCCCACCTTTTGCGCACGCATCAGCGCAGGGAAACATTTGGGCACGTCGTTTACCGAATCGGCAAACGTCACTTGGTGCTTTTCCGTCATTTTATTCTTTTCCCAAACGTTTAATGCACCGCCTTCGCTGTCCGCGTGGTCTTGCCCGAACACGTGCGTATGACGGGAAATGAGCTTTTGACAAATGCCCGTCAAAGCGTCCGTTAGCGTAAACGCACCCGTTTCTTCCTTTAATACGGCGTGAAACACCGCCTGCAACAATACGTCGCCCGTTTCTTCCAAAATTTTATCGTCGTCCCCACTGTCAATCGCATCTACCAGTTCGTACGATTCTTCGATTAGGGACATCTTGATACTGTCGTTGGTTTGCACTCTGTCCCAAGGACAGCCGTCGGGTTTTCTCAAACGCACGATAATTTCTTGCAAATCGGCAATGGAAAAACGGCTTTTATCCAGCAAATCCACCCGTTCTATCGCCACCGCCGACGTGTAATCGTACCGTTTGCGCCTGTCGATTTCGTACAACTTGCATTTGACAACGCTCTCTCCACAAAGATAGCGCACGGCAATCTCTTCACCGTAGAGTTCGCCCAGCACGAGTTTACAATCGCTTGCCACCGCCCTGTCGTCCATATCGTACACCAAAAGGGGGAGCGCAAGCTCCGTTTGTCCTGCAAGTAGTTCGTACGCCGATACCGCCGTATAAGAACAATCTTTGAAGTTGGCTTTTTTAAGTATAGCGGTTATCTTGGATACGCCGTCGATAATTTCTACTTTTCCGCGAAGGCGCTTGCAAAGCGCTTTTACCGACACGTCTTCCGTTGCCGAGCCGTCCACCAAATATACGGCGTTTTCGCCTGCGTTTGCCACTTCTTTCGCCAAATTTTTGGCAAGCGTAGCAAAGCTACGGCTTCGCGCATATACGTCGTCCAAACAGCGGTGTTCTACCCCCGTTTGCAAAACCGAACCGTACGACTTCGTATACGCCGTCCGCACCAACACGGGCTCGCCGTTTTGTTTAGCTTCCTGTATTTTTCGTTTGCCTTTTTCCGTCAAATCGCCGACTTCTACGCCCAGCCCTATTACCGTTATCATACTCTACTCCTTCGTTCGTTTGATACACCGTATATTATACCATAAATCCAACGAAAAAGCAACCGTATAACCGATATTCGTCGCGTGTGCCAAGCCAAATACGCCTACGGACGGGTTTTGCATGAGCACGGCGTAAATCCCCGTTTTTGCCGTAACCCCCACCAGCATAGCAAGGGCGGAATATTGCGGTTTGCCCTGCGCTGTCAAGCACGCGGACAGCGTTTGCACGAGCGATAAAGTCAACGCGCTAACGGAAAAGGCTTTTATCAGCGCAACCAGCGTTTGTAGTTCGTCCCCTTTCAAGTTCCGAAAGACGATTTTGCAGGCAGGCTCGGCAAACAAATACAGCCCAAAAACGCAAGGCAAAGCCACCGCCACCGTCAAGCCGACGGCAAAAAGCAACCGCTTTTGGGGGTTGGGTTTTTTTGCCGATTTTTGTTCTTCTTCGGGTAGCGTTTTCCAAGCGGAAAGCTCCGTTTTGGCTTTGGTTATCGCAGGAATAGACGCCACGGCTATCCCGTAGCACACGGACACGGGCAAATTTACGACGGTTACCGCGCCCCCCGAAAACAACCCGTACAACGCAACGGCGTTATCGGTATATGCGCCCATAAGGCGCACGGCAAGCACACTGTCGATAAGGGACGACAGCGGAAACAAAATCGCGCTAAACGTCACGGGCACGCTAAGCGATAAAATGCTACGCATTTTGGGCTTTTGCCCGTCAAAAGCCCCGTCCGCCTTATCCGCACGACGATATAACACGATAAGAAGGAGCAGGGCAAACGCTTCGGAAACGGTTACGGCAAGCAATAAAAAGGTGACCGCTTTTACGACGTTCTCACGGAAAAGGTAAGCAAAAATAAGCCCCACCGCCACCTTTACCGCCTGTTCCACGATTTCCGAAAGGGCGGTGGGCGTCATATCGTTTTTGCCTTGAAACCAACCCCGAAACACCGATATGGCGGAAACGATGAAAACGGACGGCGCTAACGCAAAATATCCGCCCAGTGTTTCTCTGCTCTCTTGTAACCGCGACAAAAGCGGAGCAAATAGACAAAGCGTTACCGCCCCTGCAAGCCCTATCCACACGAACAAGCGCATAGCCGTCGCAAACAACGGCTTGCTCGACTTACCGCTACTTACGCGCTCTGCCGTGAGTTTAGCAATCGACGAGGGTATCCCCGTTGCCGAAACGGTCAATAAAATGCAATAGGCAGGATAAATCATTTGATATAAGCCTATGCCCGTTCCGCCGATAAAGTTGGTCAGCGGAATCCGATACAGCGCGCCGATAATTTTCGCGATAAAACCGCCCGTAGCCACCGTTACCGCGCCTTTGATAAATCCGCCCTTTTTGTCTTTTTCGTTTGCTTGCACCGCGTATTCCCCCTTGGAAAGTTTGTGGAATTTCCAAGTTAAAATACGCAGGACGAAAAAAGGGGGGCGGATACGCCGTGCGTATCCGCCCCCCTAAACGCTATTCACTTAATCCCTGCTCCGTCCAAATATCCGCAAAACCCACCACGCAAACCGTAAGAAATACACCAACGAAACGAGCAACGACGCAAGGTACGTTTGCGCCGCCGCCGACAACATTTTTTCCGCGTACGGCAATTCGTCTTCGCTGATAATTCCCGTTTCTAACAGCATAGCCTTTGCCCGTCGGCTTGCGTCTAATTCCACGGGCAACGTAACGAGAGCAAACAACGTGGACGTGCCGTACAACGCCACCCCTGCAATGGCTACGTAGTATCCCCAGTTTGCGTACGCGCTATCCGCAGTGCGCACCAAAAATACTTCCATCAAAATACCGATAAGCACCAACGGAAACGCCAGCCTACTGCCGATATTCGTAATGGGCACTAACACCGAACGCAACTTATAGGGCAAGTACCCTTTTTTACGTTGCATTACGTGTCCGATTTCGTGTGCGGCAACGGCAACCGCCGCCACTGAGTCTCCGCCATATACCCCTTCGGATAAGTTCACTTGTTTTTTCGTGGGGTGATAATGGTCGGACAACACGCCTTTTACCCTGCCCACTTCGATATCCGTAACGTCGTTTTCACGGAGCAAGCGGAGCGCGGTATCCCTACCCGTCGCGTGCGACTTGGTGGGTACGCTTTGCATAGCGTTATACGTCCTATGCACCTTCGCGCTTGCCGAACCTGCAAACGCACAGCACAGCAAAATCAATATCACAAAAATCCAGTATTCCATACCTACTCCTTATAAATCAATGGCAAACGGGTACAAAGCCGATTTCGAAACGCCCCTATCCTTAGCCGCACGCTTTAACGCTTCCTTTTTATCCAAGCCTGCGCGCATATAATGCCTAATATGTTCCGTTTCGCTAAGTTCGTTTAAGGGACAAGCCCCTTGCTTTGCGCCTTCTATACATAATACGAACTCCCCTTTGGGTTCTTTGGGGAAACCGTCTTGCAAGCAAAAACGTACCGCTTCTTCGTGAATTTTGGTAATTTCGCGCACGGCTACGGCTTGCCGATTGCCAAGCACTTCATACGTAGTTTGTACCGTTTTTTGTAAATCCTGCGGTGCGACGTGAAAAATAAGCGTCGTATCCAAATCCTTATACTTTTCCAAAACGGCTTTTTTCTCGCTTTGCTTGTCGGGTAAAAATCCGATAAACGTAAATTTATCGGCAGGGAGCGCAGATAATACCAAGCCTGTAACGAACGCACACGCACCGGGGATAACGGTATATGGCTCGCCCGCCTGCGTCAGCATTTTACAAACTTCGTTGCCGGGGTCGGAAACGACGGGCATGCCTGCGTCGCTAACCACCGCTACCTTTTCGCCCCTTCTCGACGCCTCTACAATCTTTTCCCCTGCCTCGCGCTCGTTAAACTTATGGCACGCATACAACGGTTTTTTAATGTCGTACGCATTGAGTAGTTTTATCGTATGGCGCGTATCTTCGCAAAATATCACGTCCGCTTCGGACAGCGTTTCTACCGCGCGATAGGTAATATCCTTTAAATTCCCTATCGGCGTAGCCACAAAATATACCATATCAATTCTCCCTTGTATTGCAAACCGTCGGTAACAATTCCACGGCAGGTTTTCCGCCCTTTACCCCTTCCGCCATCACGAGATAGGGTTTTTCACCCTGTCTTCCGCAAACGAATTGCAACCGTTTTACTTCTATATTGTACTTTTTCATTGTATAAATAAGCTCCGCCACCCTATCGGCGCGGTGCAAAATGGCAACTCTGCCCCCAAACTTCAACGCAAACGCACACGCCTTAGCGATTTCGTCTAAATTCAGCGTAATCTCCTTGCGACAAATCGCCTTTTCATAGCTTTCGTTGTCAAAACCGCCACGCTCGTACGGGGGATTGCACAAAACCAGCGAAAAGGCGTCGCGGTACGTTTCGGGCATATCTTGCAGTTTGCCTTGCACGAACGAGAAGTTGGAAAACCCGTTCCACTTCGCCGTCTTTTTAGCAAGCGCAATCAGCTCGGGCTGTAACTCGAACAGCGTTACGGGCAAATTCGGCAAGCCGTTTTTATGCAAAGCGTAGGTATGAAACCCCACGATTCCGCACCCTGCGCAAAAATCGGCAACCACGTCCCCCTTTTTCACTCTCGCAAATTTAGAGAGTAAAACGGAATCGGACGTAAAGCGGTATAAACGGGTATCCTGAATAATTTTCAGCCCGTCTAATTGCATATCTTCCGCCCGTTCAAATTGTCCTAAAACCACTTCTTCCATAACCACTATCAGTATAGCAAAACTCCCAAAAAAAGTCAACCGCTTGCGGATAATTCTTGCCAACTCACGCATACTCGGTTATGAATATGAAAACGACGGGACTTACGGGCAATTTACAAAAGGACGTCGGCGCGGTAAAAAACATACTCTCCGCCGAAGACGTTTTAACGTATGATTTTACAACGGAAAACGGCGTAGCGTGCACACTCGTCTATGCGGACGGTATGGTAAACAAACAGCTTTTAGGGGAACTTGTCGCGCGCCCCTTGTCCGCGCTCACAGTGCAAAAAGACGGGGGCAAGGTTGCGCTAAGCGCCTTACAAACGCAAATTGCAACCACCGTGCGTTTCCCCGAATTCAAAACCAAACCCACCCTGCAAGAAAGCGTGCAAGAAGTGTTGGACGGCAATACCTTACTTCTCGTCGATACCCTTCCCATAGCGTTTATCGTAGGGGCAAAACTACTCCCCGTACGCGCGGTAATGGAACCGCCTACGGACGTTGCCGTCAAAGGACCGAGAGAAGGGTTTATCGAAGATATCAAAACGAATATGGCACTCGTTAGAAAACGCTTGAAAACCCCCGAATTACAAATGGACACCGTTCGGTTGGGCAAACGTTCGGATACGGCGGTGGTCGTGTGCTATCTGCAAGGCACGACAAACCCCCGTTTCGTCGAAGAAGTCAAACAAAAACTACAAAACGTCCAACTCGACAACGTACCGTCGTCGTCCTACGTTTCGGCTTTGCTTTCTTCTCGTCCGCACACCTTGTTCCGCACGGTGGGCACGACGGAAAAACCCGATATCTTTACGGCTAAAATTGCCGAAGGGCGAGTGGGCGTACTCGTGGACGGCTCGCCTATCGCGCTTACCGCACCGTTTATTTTAACGGAAGATTTACAAAGCAGTGAAGACTATTTCATTTCCCCGTTTATGGCGACGCTCTTTCGCTTGCTTAGGCTTATCGCGTTGTTCGTAGCCGTACTGTTGCCTGCGTTTTACGTTTCCGCACAGCTGTTTAAGATGCAACTTCTTCCGCTTGGGCTTATTCTAACGGTGGCAAGCTCCGTCCGAGAGCTCCCCCTATCCCCTGCTTTGGAAATGTTCGTCGTGCTGTTTTTGTTGGAAACGCTGAAAGAAGCCAGTATCCGTATGCCCAAATACGTGGGTATGTCCCTTTCCGTTGTCGGCGCGCTCGTGCTGGGCGAAACGGCGGTGTCGGCAGGGTTCTTATCCACGCCTGCCATTATCGTCGTCGCATTTTCGGGGATTTGCCTTTACACCGTGCCCAACTTCGTGGAAACGGGTAGCTTGCTAAGGTGGCTGTACCTGCTGGTAGCAGGGGGCTTGGGCACGTTTGGTATCGTGCTTTTATCTACGTTTTTACTGTGCTATTTGTTTACGCTGGAAAACTTCTCCGTGCCCGTGCTTGCGCCCTTTTCACCGCTACTGCTTACCGATATGAAAGATTCCGTTGTAAAATACGATTTGTTTGGGTTAAAACAACGCCCTAAACTGTTACGCTCGCCTAACAAAACACGTTTGAAAAAGGGGGATTGATATGCAAAAATCCATACCAGCAAGACAAATCGCGCTGTTTTCCGCTTGCGTCTTGCCCGTCTATAAAATGCTTGAACTCCCGTCCTTGCTTGCACGGCGCACCAACGGGGATTTGTGGCTCCCCGCGCTTTTGCAACTTGCTTTGCAATTTGCCCTACTTTGCGCCGTACTCTACGCCGTAAAAAGGGGAGAAGGCACACTCCTTTCCCGTATGCAAGCTAAGCTTGGAAAAGGACTGTACGCCGTTTACGGGTTGTACGCGGTATTCTATCTCTTTTACGCCGTGCTCCCTATTTTGGATTTGGAAAAATTCACCTACGCCGTGTTTTACGACACCGCCCCGACCAGTTTTTCGTTTGGCTTTTTCTTTTTATTGCTTGCGTTCGTCGGCTGTAAACGCTTAAAGACGGTGGGTAGGTTTGGCGACGGCGCGCTGTTTATCTTTCCCATCGCGTTTTTCGCACTCATTGTTATGGCGTTTTCCGCCTGCGATTTATCTTCCCTTTTACCCGTTGCCAAAACGCCCGTTCAAGACGTCGTTTCCGCCGTGCGCTATACCGCTATGCCCTTTTGCGACGTGGCACTTCTATTGCCCCTTGTCTTGCGGTTGGAATACCAAAAGGGGGACGGTAAAAAAATAGCCGTAGGCTACGGCGTGGGAGCGATTTGCTCCCTGCTCTTTCTCGTCGTGTTTTACGGCGTGTTCTCCACTTCGGCAGGACGGGAACATTACGCTTTTTCCAAAATCGCACAGTACTTCCCCGCACTCGACGTCGTGGGCAGAGTAGATTTACTGTTCGTATATCTTTTGTGCATACTTGCCTTCTTCTATGCTTGCGTGCCCTTTTTATATACGGTGCGGTGCGTAAAACGGCTCGCGCCCAAATTCAGCCCTTGTCTTAGCTCGGGCATACTCGCCGTCGTGGCGTTCGTCTTTACGCTGTTTTGTAACAAATACTACGACGCTATCTATTCGCTGTTTGGATACCGCCTATACCCCGTATTTTGGGTGTTCGGCTTTATCCTGCCCCTACTGTTACTCTTTTTTACGGGAGGTAAAAAACGTGCAACAAACGCATCAACGTAACGGAGTTCGGTATTATTTATTACTGGTAGCCCTGCTTATCGTGTTTTTCTTCGTAGGGGATTTCGGCACGTTAGACACGCAAAAAACGGCAATCGTCATGGCGGTGGGTATAGATAGGCGGGACGATACGTTTATCATCACTTCGCAAATCGCCGTACCCGAATCGTCTAAACAGGGCAAATCCACCCAAACGGTACAGCTCGTCAGCCGTGGCAAAACGGTGGCGGACGCGTTTGCGGACATCAACGCCAAAACGGGTTGGTATCCCAAGCTCGTCTTTTGCAATCTCATTATCTTAGGGGAAAACGCGACGCAGGAAAACGTATTCGACGCGCTGGAATTTTTCCTTTTGGACGAATATATGTCGGACGGTTGCTTAGTCGCCACTTGCGACGGGCTTGCCAAAGACCTACTCAACGTCAGCGCGCTTATCGACCCGTCGGGGAGTATTGCCATACAAAAAATCCTATCCGCCCACGCCAAACAGGTAGGCACTGCCCTGCCCGTTACCTTACGCGAATTTTCTATCGGCTATTTTGGAGAAAGTTCGTCGGGATACTTGCCCCTTGTCAAGACCAAACCCCAACAGGACGATTCGCCCAGCGCGATTGCTACTGCGGAAGGCGGAACGGACAGTTCTTCGTCCAGCGCAAGCGGAGAGAAGCAGGATAAACCCGTATTTTCGGCAGGGGAAACGGCGCTGTTCGTACGGGGCAGGCGCGTAGGCGTTTGGACGGAAGAAGAAACGTTTGCCTTTAACGCCGTACAAAATAAATTGCGCCTTGCAAGCTATAACGTGGGCTTAGGGGAAGAATACTGCACCCTTTCCATTAAAAATAACGAGCGCAAAAATAAACTCGTTTTAGGCAAGGACGGCAGGGCAAGTTATCAAATCCACGTCACGCTGTCGGCAGGGCTTTTAGACTATTCCAAAGCCCCCGTCAAAGACGAAGGGACGGATTCGGGCGACGTGCCAAGCGGAGTATTTTCTTCGGCGGAAAAACGGCTTTCCGCACAAATCGAAACGGCGTTTGAAAAATGCAAAAATACGGGTTGCGACGCGTTTGGACTTTTAGACCTTTTACAAAAACACCACCCGTCCAAAACCCAGCTTGCCCCCACCCTTTTGCAATACAGCAACGCCGACGTCTCCGTGCGTTTTAGGGGGGTACGATAGCTTGTGGAATACGGTGGATAACCGCTTTTGTCGAAGGAAAAACACATTTGTCTTATTCCGTATTTTTTTGCCCGTTTTTGCCGAAAAAATAAAATTATAAAAATATACAATGGTTGCGTTTTTCACTTTTCTTCCCGTAATGTGGATAAGTGGACTTTTCCACATCAATCCGTAAAATATTGTGGATAACTATTGCACGCATTTTTGTTCAATAATCGAAAATCTAACGATTTTGCGACCTATTCCACCTAAAAATGAAAAAATCGGTGGATAAACGGGCTTTTTTCCCGAAATCTTATGTGAAAAGGTGGTCTTTTTTGGTGGATAACGCATAGGTTATCCACAATTTTGGACGATAATTTTTGCTCCATTTTGCGTTTTTTACAGCATTTTTGCGAGTTTTTTACAATGCAAACATACGTTCTTTAGTGGATAACCCTAAGTTATCCACAGGGTTTTGCGTTATGCACAGCGTTATAAACGCATAATATTTTAGGGTACGTTGATAAAAATACACGCCTTTTTTTTATAGGAAAAGGCGTGCGTTTTCGAGAAAAAAACAAAGCGGAACTATGCCGAAAAAAGCCATCGAAAAATGGCAAAAATATAAGAAAAAGGCAACGCCGAGAATTCGGCGTTGCCTTGCGTTTTTTATTTGGTTTATACGACAATCCAACCGACGATAACGTTAATCGGGTTGTGGTTATACAGCCAGCCGACGAAGATACAATCGCTGAAAAAGTTTGCGCCTGCAAGGGGTAAAATAGAGATAACGGCGATAATACCGCTGACCACCAAAAGACCTTGCAACAAGCCGAGCACAAAACCAAGTAAGGTATTGACACTGCTGATAATCGGCAACTTTTCCACGACGGAACTAACGAGATTTTTAACGAGCATCAGCACGAGCTTGAACAGGAAAAACAGCACCGCCCAAGCGATAAGCCCTACGATAAATCCGCCCAGTGCGTCCCCTGCAAGCATAGCAATCGTCGTGCCGGCAGGAATACTCTCGTTGCCGATACTCGACACGATAGCGTCGATTAAAAATTGCGGTAAATTCTTTCCTGCAAGCGCTTCGCTAATGCCTTGGTTGGAAATATCCATAGAAAAGCCTTTAATTTTGGACAGCGCGTCTATGCACCCTTTTTCCAAAACGCCTTGCAAGCCGAACAGCCCGTTCGTCCAACCCAAAAAAGGTTTGAGCAATAAAAAGGCGAGTAGCATAGCGACAATCGTGGAGATAAACCCGAACAAGCAATCGACGAAACCGCGCTTTGCGGAAACGATTGCTACGCCGAGGATTACCACAACGGCAAGAATATCTATGATATAGTTGGGTGCGCCTGCGTTGAGTAAATGCAACATAACTATGCTTTGTTTCTCCTTTTCTTTTTCGTTTTGCCCATCCGTTTACTTATTATACCACAGTCGCCCGTATTTTTCAACGCTTTTATGAAATATTTTTTATTTTTGCGTTTATTTGGGCTTTGGGCAGGCAATACTCCATTTTGGCAGGTGGCGTATGCAGTATTCCTTTCATATTTATAATAAATTAGCAACGGACGGTATCACGATGGCTTTGGACGAGCTGTTACGAGAAGACCTTATCCAAAAATCCAAGAAAAAAGGCGGAGCGCAAGTGGATAGCGAGCGCGCGCCCGTGATTGTATGCGTGGGGAGCGACCTTGCCATCGGGGACAGTTTAGGTCCGATTACGGGTTCTATGCTCAAATACAAGACGCAGGGGGTAAAGGCGTTTATTTACGGTACGCTTGCCCTGCCCGTAACCGCCAAAGAAATACGGTATTTGCGCGCGTTTTTGAAGGAAACGCACCCCAAAAGCCAAATTATCGCAATCGACGCCGCCGTGGGTGCGGAAGGGGATATAGGTCTTATTAAGCTCAACGACTCGCCCCTGCTCCCGGGCGCAGGGGCGAATAAAAAGCTGGGTGCAATCGGCGACGTATCCGTTATGGGTATCGTAGCGGAAAAATCGGTGGCAAATTTCGGACTTCTCAACACCACGCGCCTGCACTTGGTGTATAGTATGGCGGAACAAATCTCGTCCGCAATCGCTACTCTGCTTTGGAATAGGGCGTCGCAAACAAAATCCGCCAAATAAATATAAAATGCTTGACGAACACGAAAAAAGAGTGTTATAATACGGGCATAGGAAGGTTTTCGGTAAACACTTCCGTAAAAAAACCGAGGTGACAATATGCAAGCCAAAAAGCTTTGCCGTTCCGCCGTAATTTCGGCGTTGTACGTTGCAATTACCCTTATCTTTACACCCTTTGCGTTCGGCCCGTTACAGGTCCGCCCCGCAGAGGCGTTTTGTCTTTTACCGCTGTTTTTCCCCGAATCGATTGTGGGCTTAACGGTGGGGTGCGCCCTTTCCAACTTGGCGTCACCGTTTATTTTGTACGACCTGCCGTTCGGTTCGCTTGCCACCCTGCTTTCCGCCGTTTGCACCTATTTGGTGGGGAAACGCATACAAAACACCGCGCTGAAAATTGCGGTGGGGGGAATTTTCCCCGTCCTGTTTAATACCGTCATAATTCCGTTCGTTATCGTCGTTTTGTGTGGTGACGCGGGCGGTTACGCCACCGCGCTGACGGCATATTTTGCCTACGCCCTGTCCTTATTTATCACGCAAACGGTGTGGGTGTACGGGCTTGGCACACCGTTATACCTGTCCGTGAAAAAACTACAAAAAAACGTTTCGTTTTTACGGTAATTGCACCGCAGTGTAACCTTCTCTTGTAAGAGAAGGGGGACCGCTTGCGGTGGATGAGTAGTTTATGCTAAAAAACAAGCAACGCCTCATCCGCCTTTCGGCTCGCATCACTCGCGCTCACGCCACCTTCTCCTGCGGGAGAAGGTACACTATGGAAGTCCTTCTCTTGTAAGAGAAGGTTTTTTTTTGCTTTTTTTATGCTTTTTTGTTGAAAAGAATTAAAAAGCGTGTTATACTATAAAAAGCCACATCATTTTAATAATTTTCTAAAAACCTACTTTGAAGGGATAGTATTCCCTTTTTTCAGCCATACTCTATTTCGGCAGAAATACGGTATCGCAATAATCGGCTGAAAAGTAGGTTAAAGTGGTGTGGCAACTACGCGAGAGGTATTCTGCGGTGTCATCTCGCAAGGGGTGGCACCTTATTTTTTTATTATGGACGAAAGAAAAATATGCTCGTTTTTCGGACACCGTGACATTACGGTTACACAGGAATTATATAACGCCACCCTTGCGGAAATTGAAAACGCCATACGTAACGGTTGCCGTATTTTTTATTTCGGGGGGTACGGAGATTTTGACGAGCTTTGTTATCAAATCGTAACGCAACTAAAAACGAGCCGACCAGAGCTTGCGCTTTGGCGCGTATATTGCGTTGCGCAAGAACGGTATCTAACCAAAAAAGTACGTTATTTTAACCGTGAAAATTACGACGAAATTACCTATCTTGTGCCGTCGTTTAACGGTTGGTATAAAAGCATTTATTTTAGAAACTGCGCTATGATAGACGAAAGCCATTATATCCTGTTTTACGCTGAAAACCGTGAAAACAGTGGTGCGTATAAGGCGTATCGCTATGCAACTACTCGCCGTAAGGATAAACGAATCGTCAATATTTGGGATTCCCTATTTTGCAAATAAAAAACGCTTTCCGTGTAGGAAAGCGTTTTTTTGTTTTCTTATTCTTCGTCGCCGTTGTTACCGCTATTGCCAAGGAAAATCCCAAAGAAATCGGTGCTTGCCTTCATAGACGTTCCGCCCGACGCGGGTGCGCCCGAACCGCTACGGTTTTGCTTTTTATAACCACCGCGTCTATCGCCTTTGTTGCCGTATCCGCGTCCGCCGTTTCTTCTATCCCCACGCCCGTTTCCACGTCTGTCTTGTCTATCGTCACGTCTGTCGTTTCTTGCAGGCAAGGGGGGCAGGGTAGGGTCTTCTTCGTTTTCAGGGATAATGACGATATAGCGGTTGGGTTCTTTGCCTTCGCTTACCGTCTTTACGCCTTCCGCGTTTGCCAGTGCGGAGTGGATGATACGTCTTTCGTACGGGTTCATCGGTTCTAACTGGATTTTTCTTTGCAAGCGAATGGCTTTGCTTGCCAAGTTTTCCGCAAGCTTATTCAGCGTGTTTTCTCTATTTTCACGGTAATTTTCGCAATCGACAACGACGCGTTTATATTCGTCTCTACCCGTGTTTGCCACCGCGCCAGCCAACGTTTGGATAGCGTCGAGCATTGCGCCGTGCTTACCGATAACGGTGGTGGAACGCACCGCCGTTACGTTGATTTCTACCTTTTCCCCTTCGGAAACAAGCTCCGTGTCCGCCGTGATATTTAACAGCTTAAACAGCCCTTCTAAAAATTCTACCGTGCGTTCGCCGTCCGTCTTTCCCGATTTTTCTACAACGGGAGCGTCTTCGGGTTGTTCTTCCGCATTTTTCGGTGCGATTTCTACGCGCGCTTTTACCGAACCAAACAGTTTTCTCTTGCCTTCTTCCAAAACGCGGATATCTGCGTTTTCTTTCGTGAGATTCAGCTCGGCAAGACCAAGCTCAATCGCTTCTTCTACGGTTTTACCCGTAAATTCCTTATAACTCATATTCTACTCTCCTTTCCGCTTATTTGCGGAAACGTTTTTTACTTCTTCTTTTTCTTATCGTCTTGTTGCTGACGAGGGAAACGCTTGTTATATTTTTCTTGCAAAGCGCGTTCTTCCTTCTTTCTTGCCGAGCTATCTACCGCTTTATTGATAATCAGCGTAGAAGCAAGCGACGTTAAGTTACTCGTTACCATATAAATAGTAAATGCGGAGCTATACAAAAACGAGAAGATAGCGAACATACCCGTCATCATAATCAGCATCATTTTTTGTTGCGAACCGCTTTGTCCATCTACGGACGAATATTTTTGCTGTTCCTTTTGCGAACGCATGCTAACGAACTGTTGCAACAAGATACTGCCGATAGACAGCGCGATTAAAATGAAATACCCGTTAGGTGCGGATTTTTGGCTGTCGAGTTTGCCCGTAATTTGGTCGTACGCATATTCTTGGTAGGCGTTGGTATATTCCGCTACGTCGCTGAGTTTTACCTTTTTTCCATCTACCTTAAACGATTCTCTTGCCATACTCGACGAGAATTCGCCGTAGGGGAGAACGGGGTGTTTATATACGGCGTCCGTAACCCAAATGTTTTTAATCCATAAAAACGACGTGTTTTTGGTAACGTCCTTTTTATACGCCGAAACTACCGCGTCTTGACCTTGTTCGATAAAGTACGTCTTAATTGCCAAGTCTTCATCAAAAGGCGTCGTTGCGCCCGATTCCGCGTTAGCATTGTTATGCGCCGTGCGTTTTTCTTCTACGTACGCCTTTACGGTGTCGTCTAATTTAGCTTTGTCGATATAGTACGCCTTTTCGCCCTTATAGTCGTCCACGTACGCCTTGTAAGTCGCCATATCCGCAATTTCGCCCGTGTATTTCACTTCGAAATAGATGACTTTTGCCGTTTGCGAAACTTGGATATAATACACTTCTTCATCGACGCCTTGCGCATTTTTTTCCGTACGCGTTTGCAACGTGAAATTTGTGTTTTCGTCCGACACATCTACTGCATATTCCGTCATTTTCGCGTTGTACGCATCTACCATAATATTATAGTTTTCAATGTTGGAATATTGCGAATACGAGTTAAACGCGCCGATGGCTACGAAAAAGATAATCATCGACAAAATCATAGGCAGACAGGAAGAGAACATATTGATTCCGCTTTCCTTGTACATTTCCATAACTTTTTGGTTATACATCTGCTTGTCGTTGGCGTATTGCTTTTGCAATTTTTCCATACGGTCTTTATTTTCCGCCATCTTTAAGTTTTGTTTACGCATTGCAATACGTTGGTAAATGTCGAAAGGTAAAACGATAACTTTTAAGATAAGCGAAAAGACGATAATACCCAAACCCACCGAGCCAACGCCCTTGATGAGTCCTTTAATAAGTTCGCCTATCCAGTTGAGCGACACGTCGAAGGTTTGTCCAAATAAATGAATCCCTACCGAGCCGTTTAACAAATTGAATAATTCCATATCTATCCTATTTTTACGGCTTTTGCCGTACTATTATCATCGAGTTTATAAAAGCCACTTTTTTTGCCGTTTTTCGGGTGCAGGGTCGTAACCGCCTTTGGAAAGGGGATTGCACCGTAAAATGCGCCACGCCCCCATCAAAATACCTACTATTGCACCGTGATTATTGATACATTCCAGCGTGTATTGCGAACAGGTGGGGCGGTACAGGCAAGTGTGTTTGGAAATGTGTTTTTGATAGAAAATAATCAAACGCATACAAAACGATTTGAGATAGGGGCGAAACACCTTTTTTCTCAAAATTTTATATACGTATCTTGCATTTTCCGTAAAAAACGGTTTCCACTGCAAACTTAAAGTTGTGCTTTTTTCAATATACATCGTAAATCGTCTTGAAACGTAGCAAAATGATATTCTTCGGCTACTTTTGGAATAATCACAAACGCATACGTGCCTTTAATGGTTTCCACTTCGCGCCGAAACGCCTCTCTTATTAACCTTTTAATGCGGTTTCTTTGTACGCTTTTGCCGTGACGTTTTCCTACGGAAATTCCCATCGTCGTTTGCTTAGACGGAGCGTAAATTACGGTAACGGACGAGGAAAACAGACGTTTTCCCTTTTTGAAAAGCTTATCGAAATCCGCTTGTTTTTTCAGTTTATAATAGCGCATCTTTTTTGCTTTTTACCTTTAACGAAGCGGTATATTAAAATGGCAAAACCTCTCCTTTATAAAAAAGGAAAGGATTGCGCGCTTCGTTTCTACTTTGTTTTTTTACCATTAGTGGGTAAGACGTTTTCTGCCCTTATTTCTACGGCGTTTCAAAACCTTTCTACCTGCCGTCGTTGCCATTCTCTTACGGAAGCCGTGCACTTTGCTTCTTTGTCTCTTTTTGGGTTGATACGTTCTTTTCATACTATTTCTCCTGTATTTGGTTTTTCTTTTTATTTATTTTTGTATCGCGCGTGCGATAACTTTCATATTATACGAAATTTTGCTTTTTCCGTCAAGCAATTTACCACGCTTTTTTACAGTTTTGTACCGTTATTGCGCTGAATTGCTTGTTCTTACGGGCAAAATTAAGTATTGAAAACGCTTGTCCATCATATTTTCCACCGTGAAAGGGGACGTAGCCGAATTGAACGACAAGATGATTTCTTCTTCGTCCAACGCTTTCAACGCGTCCAACAAATATTTCCCGTTCATAGCAATTTTCAATTCCTTGCCTTGTAAGTTCGCCGTAACCGTTTCTTCAATTTTACCGATATCCGAGTTGGCGTTTACCACCATCTTATCCGCTTTAATATCAAAGAGAAGCAGGTTATTTTTATCCCCTCTAATCATTACGGCTGCACGTTCTACACTGTCGATAAGTTCGCTCTTTTTCAGCGTTATTCTCGTCGTAAATTCGCTGGGGAAAATATTTTCCTTTTTAACGAATTCTCCTAAATACAAACGAGACGTAATCACGGTATCGTTTACCGCTACGGACAATCTGTTTTTATCCGCGAAAATCTTAATAAGCTCGTCCCCTTCCAACATACGGGAAATTTCCGTAAGCGTTCTTGCAGGAACGACGATTTTCATATTTCCTCCGTCCGTCGTGTGCGTGTAACCGCAAGCCATTCTAAATCCGTCGAGAGCAGAAGCGTACAAAACGCCGTCTTTTGCTTCCAACAAGCTCCCTTTCAAAATAGGACGGCTGTCATCCGTTGCACAGCAAAACGTTACTTTGGAAACAAGTTCCTTAAACGCCGTTTGTTTCAATTCAAAATATTTTTCTTCGGGAATATTCGCGCCGTCAAATACGGGAAAATCCTTTGCCGAAAGCGTTTGCATAAACGATTCGTTATCGCCATATTTAATCATCATTCCTTGTTCGCCCGACGAAACGGTGACTTCGTCCAACGTGATTTTACCGACGAAATCGGAAAAGAATTTACCGTTTACACAAACTTCGCCTTCTTCCATAACGTCCGCTTTCATTTTCTTTTCAATGGAAATTTCCCCGTCGTACGCCGTCAGCGTCAAACCTTCGTTTTGCGCCTTAATCTTGATACATTCTAAAATAGGCGTCATCGTGCGCGTTGCACAAGCTTTACTTACCGTAAAAGACGCGTCCGCTAAAACCGAACCTTCACATACGAATTTCATACGTTTAACCCTACCTTTTATCTCTTTTTTTATACCCTTTTATTGTACCATATTTTGCCTGCGTTTGCAAGTAAAAATTTTTATATTTTCGCATTTTTTATATAAATTTTATATTTATATAAATATTACCTGTTTTTCAGGATAGGTTTTTTGAAAATACTTCACGGTAGAAGCCGTTCCGCCCTTATCCCTATTGCAATACGCTATCATCAAATCCGCTCTGTCACACATATATCTGTTGCGCTTTTGCATGCAACCGTTATAATAGTAAGTGGAAGAAACTTGTACTTTTTCGTCCAAGCTTTTGCAAATTTTTTCATACCGTTTTTGGTCGTCCAACGCATAATAAGCGGACTGTTCCAAACAGGGCACGCACCCGATTAAACGGAGTTGCGGATTTTTCTTTTTTAACTTTAACACCGCTTCGCAAGCTTCCAAATCAAAACCGCAGGCAAGCCCGTTATAAAAGGTCGTAACGCCAGCTTTGATTACCGTTTCAATCGCCTTTTTTAGCGCGCGTTTAGAAAAATCTTTTTCTAATCCGCGGTGTCCAGTAAAAACACAAGCCTTAGGAGTAAATATATTCGTTTGTAATAGTACACTTTTCATAAAACGCAAATCTCCACGTATAAAGTATAGCACTTTTTGGCTACAATTTCAATACCCTTGCAAAAAAAAGCCTATACTTTTTCCGGCTTGTATTTTATAGACTTTATTCAGCCTGCATTTTCTTCGACGTCGCTCTTTCCTTCCTTTATTATTTATATAAAATATAAATAGTGGTAATAGTAGTAATAGGTGCGGTGGATTTGTGGACAAGTACTAAAAATTGCTAAAAAAGTTAGATTTTATCAGCGTTTTTCTATGTGGATAAGGCGGTGTATAACCGCTTTTTTTCGGTGGATAAAAAAGTGTATAGAAAGTGGATAAGTGGACAAGCAAAAAGTTGAGACTAAAACAAAAGTTATAAATATAAAAATATTGAATAAATATTAAGTTTGTAAAGAGATATCCACCAAAGTTATCCACAGGTTGATAACGTTATAAACGGGAGGTGGAAAAGAAAGAAAAGAGTATTTTGAAAAAAGCGTTGCTATTTATGTAAAGATATGGTATAATACAAGGGATGGGAGATAGCGATGCAAGACGTTCAAGAATATGAAAAAATCGTGTTGGAAGACAAACGCGAAACATTTGAAGAATTTAGAAAAATCCTGTTAGAATATAATGAAAAGTACAATTTGACAACCATTATACAAGAACAGGACGTGTATTATAAGCACTTTTTAGACAGCGTAGTAGGAGAAAGTTTTTTTACGTGCAACGCAAGGGTTGCCGAAATCGGTTCGGGGGCGGGATTTCCGTCTATTCCCTTGAAAATTATCCGTCCCGATTTACAGTTGGATTTGTTTGAAAGTGTGGGAAAAAAGTGTGAATTTTTACGCGTAGTTGTGGATAAGTTACAACTTTCCAACGTGCATATTTATAATGCAAGGGCGGAAGATTGTGCCAAAGACGTGAAGTTTAGAGAAAAGTACGACTGCGTTACGGCAAGGGCAGTGGCAAGAATGAATACCCTTTGCGAATATTGCTTGCCGTTTGTCAAGGTTGGAGGCAAGTTTATCGCCTATAAAAGCGGAGATACCGCTGAGGCGTACGAAGCAGAAAACGCGTATAAAATTTTGGGTGGAAAGTTGCAGGAAATTCAGCAATACGATTTACCTAAGGAATACGGCGCACGTACGCTAATCGTCGTCAATAAAGTTAAAAATACTCCGCCTAAATATCCGCGCGGACAGGGCAAAGAACGAAAAAATCCGTTATAAAAAATATACTCTATCTCATTAGGTAGAGTGTTTTTTTATGCTATAAAAGAAACAACCGCCTTAAAAAAGGCGGTTGTTTTGGTTGTAAAGATACTTATTCTTCGTCTTGGGAAGGAGTAGGTTGTTGTTCGTCTTTGGCTCTTTCTTCCGCATCGTCACTATATTGATAGGAATAATAGTTATAGTGATAGTAATTATGCGAATAGTACGCTTTTTCTTCCACGTTGTAGTCGTTTACGACAACGCCGAGTACGTTTGCTTTGGCAAAGCGCAATTTTTCCAACGTCTTTGCAATGTCCCCCAAGTAGGACGTTTGGTGTCTGCTTACTACGACGGCACCGTCCGTTTCGGTAGCGATAGCCAACGCGTCGGATACGACGAGAAGGGGCGGAGTGTCGATAATAACGAAGTCGTATTGCGTTTTTAATTGTGCAATCAAACCTTTCATTTCGTCACTTTCTAAAAGTTCGTAAGGACGGGGGGAGTGCGTACCGCAAGTGATAAACGAAAAGTTCTTATTTTCGTGGTCGTGGTGCGTAATTTCGTCCAGCGTCGCACCGCCCGACAAATAGTCCGCAAGACCGGGTGCAGATTTTCTCTTGAAAAATCTTGCAACTCTACCCTTTCTTACGTCGGCATCGACAAGTACGACTTTCGCGTCGGAAAACGCGTACATCAAGGCAAGGTTTACCGCAACCGTCGTTTTACCGTCTTCGGGACAGGACGACGTAATCATAATCGCCGTACCTTCGCCCGCCGGTTTTTTGGACATAGATACGGACAGGGACGCCTTGAAGTTGCGGAACGCTTCCATTACGTTAAAGGAAACGTTATCCGTAAGCAAGTATTCGTTTCTATTAGAAGATTTTTTAACCGTTCTTTTTTTATTGAAAATACCCATTATTCGTTATCCTCCGTATTCTTGTCTTTGACGATGTGAATGTTAGGAATAACACCGAGCACGGGCAAATTGAATTTTTCGGTGATTTGTTCCACCGCGCGCAAACGTTTGTCCGAACGGTCCACGATAACGATAATTACGCAAGCCACGACGATAGCTACTGCCGCAAGCAAGATAGCATAGCGGATAGCCGTGTTTCTTGCATACCCTGCGTTGGTGTTTACGATATAGTCGTTACGCGTAATACGTTGACAGTTGGTATCCAAATAACCGCCGGGAACGGGCATAATTTCTTCAATGAACATCGGTACGTATTCTACGATTCTGTTGCGTACGTTGTTGGCAAAATCCACGTCGTTGGTTACGGAAATATACACGTAGAAGAAACTTCTTGCAAAGTTGGAATCCGAACCGTCCGAAGCGCTCTTATACGAATAGGACGCCGCCCAGCGATATCTTGCAAGTTCCCCTGCGTAGTACGCGCTGTAATCCTTTCTCCATTGTGCAAGCGTATCTTCAAACGCCGCTTTTTGCGCTTTCTTTGCCGCTTTCAAATTATCGCGCGCAATCGCTTGTTGTTCGGTTGCAGTTTCGTATGCGTCGATAGCCAGTTGGTAGTTATCCCAAATGGTGTTATACGTGTGTTCGTCTTCGTTAGAAGGGGACGCGATACGTCCGGGAGTACCGTATTTACCAAGGTCCGCCCAAGCGTTGTTTACGTCCGATTGCAAAGCGTACATCGTATCTTTCGCTTCGGAAAGCGCGTCCGTCGCCGCATCCAGTTCCGCGTCCTTGGTATCGATAGCCGCCAAGGTAGCTCTTGCATTAGCCACCTTTGTAGCCAAAGCGGTAGCCACTTCTTCGCCCTTGGTAGCTTTTACTTTGTCAATCATGCCGTCGTCGGGCAACCCGTCTTTATCCAACATAAGCGATTCGGCAAACAATTCACTAGACAACAGCTTAACCATGTTATCCATAACGTTTTCGCCGTACGAACCGTAAATGCTGTATTCGCTTTCTTGGTCGGAATTTTCGTCCTTTTGCGGGTTAACGTAAAAGGCGATGGTCGTACCGAAATAGTTTACGTCGCGAGTTTTAATATACCCGTACGACGCGCCTGCGATAATTGCAACCAGCGCGACGATAATTAAAATTTTCAACTTGCGGACGAACAAACGAAGGATATCCACCAAGCTGATTTCGTCTTGCAACTGCAATTTTTCTTGCGTCTTGTCTTCCATCAACAATCTCCTTTGTGCCAAAATTTCCTTATCATACGCCACATTATACCACGAAAACGGGTAAAAGTAAAGCGTTTTTTACATTATATATATCTAAATATATATCCAAATACAGGCAGAACGGGGGATTTATTCGTCGTCCTCGTCTGCGTTTTCCGCTTTCGGGCAGTTTGCGCAAGGCTTTTTGAATTGCAACTGCGCCACGGGATAGTCCCTAAACGTAAAACCGCTGTTCACGTCGCCCGATTTTACACGCACTTCCATTTTCAGCATATTCAAGCCCGCAACAATGCCTTTTCCGTCGGGAGTAGTCACTTCCGCGCCCATTTTCGGGAGCTGTTTGCCCGCTTCGGTATAGTAATCGATTTCATATCCCAAACAACACATCAATCGTCCGCAAAGACCGCTGATTTTTCCAGGGTTTAAGGACAAGTTTTGCGCTTTTGCCATCTTGACGCTCACCTTCTTAAATTCGGGCATATTCCCTGCACAACAACAAACTCTACCGCAGGGCGCGATACCGCCCAAGTACTTGGTTTCATCACGAATCCCTACTTGGCGTAAATCGATACGGGTATGAAAGGTAGATGCCAGGTCTTTGACGAGTTCTCTAAAATCCACACGGTTTTCGGACGTAAAAAAGAAAGTAATTTGTCCGTTATCAAACGAATATTCGCAATCGACAAGTTTCATTTGCAATTCGTGCTTGATAATTTTTTCTTTGCAAACGCGCATCGTTTCTTGCTTTTTTTCTTGGAACGATTGATAGCGCGCGGTGTCTTTTTCCGTGGCGATACGCACGATAGGCTTTAACGGGGCTACGATTTTATCTTCTTCTACTTCCAAACAAGGATATACCACCCAAGCGTATTCCAACCCCCTTGAAGTCTCTACGATAACGGGCATATTGCGCGTGTATTCGTCCCCTTGTTTGGGTGCGAAATAGTACAGCTTACTCCCCGTCTTAAATTTAATTCCTACTACTTTTTCCATATTCTATAAAAACAATCCTTATAAATCTCGATATTTTTCTTGATGAGCGAAAAGGTCGGCAAACAACAGTTCGATACATTGCGGAAATACGGCGTTAAACTGCACGTCCACTTCCGCCTGCGTTATTTTTTCTTGTGCGTATATCAGCGTGGACAGTGAAAACGCATTTGCCACCGCCACGACGTTTTCTCGTTCCGCCTGCAACAGCAAAAACCCTTTTGAATCCAAACCGCCCTTGATAAGCGTTGCGTCGCGGAAAATCACGCGGAGCAAAAACAACAACTGCTTTTTCCTTTTGGTTTCTCCGATTTTTTTGACAAGCATAGGGAGCTTGTCCTTGCGCGTAAGGCAAAGGGCAAACGCATCTGCAATCAGCGCACGGTATTCTCCGCCTTCAAGCATAGTCTGCGCCGAGCCTACGCTACCGCCGGACGCCACCGCGCAAAGCGTAAAATCTTCTTGCTTATATCCCGTGGGATAGGCGCGTTTTAACGCGTTTACGATACTCGTTTCGGAGAAGGGGGGAATTTCCAACTTAGAAACGCGAGAAAGCACGGTGGGGAGCACGGAAAAGCTATTCGTTGCGCCCAACAAAAACACCACGCCAAACGGCGGTTCTTCCAAAAGCTTTAACAGCTTGTTTTGCGAGGCGACGTTCGCTTCGGCAAAGTCGGTTACGATAAACACCTTTTTGTTGCTTTCTACGGGCATTAAATAGCTTTCTTCCGTCAAAAGCTCGGCGTCGTCCACCATAAACTTTTTTCCTTCTTCGGGAAAACAGCGACAATCGCTAAACGTGCCTGCCTCGATACGCTCCGCCAAAATGCGTTCGTCTTCTTCGTAAGGATTATCGCAACCGTACAACGCTTTGGCAAAAGTGAGAAGGGTATCCCGTAAATTGCGAGCGTCGTCCAAAACGATTAAATAGGCGTGCGAATGCGCGTCGTTTGCCACTTCCGCTTGGAACGTCTTAAACGCGTTTGTTTGCCTAATTAACGTTTGCATACGCAACCCCTTTTACTTATATACTCTCAATCCCTTATATTATAACATATCGCGCGCGAATTTGCAAGCGGTTTATTAAAAAAGCCTAATAAAAAACAAAAAAGTCTCTATACAAACAAAAAAATGCCCCAAAGGAGCATTTCAACGCGTACACGGGTGGGGGGAACGCTATTTTAATTCGTCCGTGCCCACGTCCTTTTCGTGCTTAGTTTTGGAAAGTAAAAACTTGACGATAGCCGCGCCGATAATGACGGCGTAGCCGATAAAACTCCATATATCGGGAAGTTCGGTAAAAAATGCCAGACCCCATATTGCACTAAACAACACTTGCGAATAATCGTACACGGAAATATCCTTGGCAGGAGCAAAGGAATACGCTTTGGTGACGGAGAATTGCGCCACGCTTGCCGACGCGCCTGCAAGAAGCAAAAAGGCGAGTTGGGGAAGGGACATCGGCGTAAAATAAATAATGGTAAAGGGTAGCATAGAAAGGCAGGAAAATGCGGAGAAAAAGAAAACTATCATAGCCGTGCGCTCCCCTTTGCCACCCAAATAGTGTACGCAGGTATAGGCAAGCCCAGCGCCCAGTCCGCCCAGCGCGCCCATAAGAGCAGGAAAGCTTTCGGAAAGGGAAAAGGTGGGTTTGATAACGAAAAGCGCCCCCGAAAAGGCAATTACAACGAGTAACCAGTCCTTCCAAGACGCCCGTTCTTTGAGGAGCAGTGCGGAAAATACGATGCTAAAAAAGGGCGCGAGTTTGTTTAATATAGACGCGTCGGCAACCGCCAAATGGTCGATGGCGTAGAAGTTGCAAACAATCCCCACCGTACCTGCCACCGAGCGCAAAAGTAGTGCAGGCAAACTCCCCTTTTGCAAGCGGAAGTTTTTTTCTTTAATCAGCACGCAACAGGCGACGAGTGCCGCCACTAAATTTCTAAAAAAGGATTTTTGGAAGGTGGGTAAATCCCCCGAAAGGCGCACGAAAACGCTCATCAGCGAAAAGAAAAACGCCGAGAGTACGATATAAAACACCCCCAACCAGCTTTTGCTACGGCGTGGGGTTTGTATTTCGTTTTGACTTTGCAACTCTTCCATATACAATATTATATACGCGGGCGCGACGCGCGCGTTACCGTTTACGCTTTTATCATAATATAAAGCGTTGAATTTTTCAATACGTTTTTATTTTTTTGGGAAATTTTTTCGTTGTTGATAAGAAAAAACCGACCGATTTTTTCGGTCGGTTGACTTTCGTTATTGTGCGTTTTCTACGGGATAAACGCTTGCCTTTTTCTTGTCTTTGCCCATTCTTTCGTAACGAACGATACCGTCAACGAGAGCGAACAAGGTGTCGTCTTTACCGATACCTACGTTTGCGCCAGGGTGAATTTTCGTTCCTCTTTGACGAACGAGAATATTACCAGCGAGAACGGCTTGACCGTCGCTACGCTTGGTACCAAGGCGTTTGGATTCACTATCTCTACCGTTGTGGGAAGAACCAGTACCTTTCTTATGAGCGAATAAACGAATAAAAATCATTTTTCTTTCTCCTTAAATTCAAATTTTTCATACAAACCAAGTTTGTATAGCCTTGCAATTAAAGTTCGATTTTTTCGATTTTAACTGCGGTGAAGGGTTGTCTGTGCCCTTGCTTTTTACGTTCGTTTTTCTTAGCCTTATACTTGAAGACGATAATCTTCTTCGCCTTGTCTTGCTTAACGACCGTAGCGGTTACTTTTGCGGACGCAACTTCCGCGCCTGCTTTTACACCGTTTTCATCTGCAACCATAAGCACGTTGAAAGATACTACGTCGCCTTCGTTTGCCGCGAGCTTTTCTACGCGTACAACGTCGCCTTCCGCTACCTTGTATTGCTTATTGCCGTTATCGATAATAGCGTACATAAAAATTTTTACCTCCTCTTTCCAGTCTCGAAGAATAACCAAGGCGTGCTTTTTGGGGAAAATTCCGTCAAAAAATGCAACTTAATAAAGCCCGTTTCTATCGGCTCGACTATAAATATAACACAATCCTTTGCGCTCCGTCAAGCGTTTTTTCGTCACATTTCTATTTTTTATAAAAAAATACGTATGTTTTTTGGACAAATTCCGCAAGATAAGAGAAAAGGAGAACGCATTATGGAAAATCAAGCGAACAAACAAAGCGAAGAAGTGCTTGCCGAAGTATATCGCAATACGCAACTTGCGTTGCAATCGATATCTAACTTGTTACCGCAGATAGACGATATGCCGACGAGAGAAGAACTCCTTCGTCAGCACGAAGAATACGAACAAATTTCGGCAAAAACCGCCGTGATTGCCAAGGATAAAGGGATTGAACTCAAAGACCCCAACCCGTTTAAGAAAATGATGATGTGGGGTTCGATTAAGATGAGTACGCTCACCGACAATTCTCCGTCGCACGTGGCGGAAATGATGGTGCAAGGCACGGTTATGGGGATAACGGCGCTGAAAAAATCGCTTGGCGAACTGTCCCCCGACGCGCACGAAGAAATCCGCGCCTTAGCGGAAGAATTTTTGAAAATGGAAGAACGGTTTGAAGAAATTTGGAAAGAACGTTTATAAGGGATAACCCCTTTTCCAAACAACAACCGCCCAAAGCCGAACGCTTTGGGCGGTTTATTTACTTAATCCACACGGTACTCTTCGTGGGCGCACGGCTTAGCAAGTGCCGTTTTATAATCGGTATATACGACGAATCCTGCCTTGCTACGGTTTGGCTTTTTAACGAATTTACGGGGGCAATAATCGACGGGGATTTTATCCCCCTTTTGTCCTTGCGAATAATACGCGCATATTTCGCACGCGAATTTAATGATTTCGTCGCGTACCTGCCCCCCTTTATTTATGATAACGACGTGGGACGAGTGGTATTTTTGCACGTGCAACCAAATATCGTTTGCCGAAACTTCTTTCAAAAGCCTATCGTTTTGTACGTTGTTTCTGCCGACGAGTACGGTATAGCCCATAAACTCGTAACGCCGAAACGGCACGGGTGTTTCTTTCTTTTGTTTTTTTGCCTTTTTCTCATCCGTCTTGATAAGCCCAAGCAAAACGAGTTCTTCCCTGATTTCCGTCAAATCGTCCGCGCGTTCCGCAAGCGCAATACTCGAAAGTACGCTGTCCACGTAGGAAAGTTCTTCTTCGTCTGCGCGCAGTCTTGGTGAAAGCACTTCCTTTGCGCGTTTGAGTTTGTTATACGTCTTGAAATACCGTTGCGCGTTTTTAGACGGGGAAATCGTGGGGTCTAACGCCACTTGCAAAGTGCCCCCGTTTTCGTCGTACCAGTTGACGAGTTCGACGGTGCGTTGGCCGTCTTTTACCGCATATAAGTTGGCGGTAAGAAGTTCCCCTTTTATGCGGTATTCGTCCGCTTTTTGTGCTTCGCGGAGCTTATCCGCCGTGTCCTGCAAGCGTTTCGCCGTCTTTTTGCGCAAGCCTTGTGCAAGAGATTGCAATTTACGCTTTTTATCGGCGAAATCCTTGCTCGTTTCCTTGTACGTGTAGTAGTCGTCTTCCGCTTTGCAAAGCGAAGGCGTTTGCACGCCGTGTTCTACGGGGAACGCGAAAAAGTCGCAAGGCGTGCCGTCTTGCATAATCAAGCAGGGCAAACACGGTTCGTTTTCGCAAAATTCCAACAGAAATGCAGGTAAATTTTGTAAGCTGTCGTGCGTTTGTAAATACCGAAAGGCAATTTGCCTACACGTAGGCAAAGCAAGCCCTGCCACGTTTTCAAACAGCAGTTTGGAAAGCGCGTCCACGTCGTACCCGTCTGCACGGTTTTGTAAGAAATTGTCGAAAAGTACGCTAAGCCCTGCCTTATCCGTATGTGATAATTTGTCCTGCGGTTGTGGCAATTCGTATTTTGCGCCTGCAAGGAGTACGCGGTGGGTGTCGTCAAGGAGCGAACTCGTTTTCAGTGCGCCTAAAATTATCCCGTTTTCCGTCAATACTACGTTGGAGTATTTGCCCATCAGTTCGCAGTATAAAACGCGTTTGCTTTGGGAAAAATCGGACGTGCAAAGCAGGGTGATTTCCACGATACGCTCAAACCCGAGTTGGCGTATGGACAAAATTTCCGCGCCCTGCAAATGCTTTCTAAGGAGCATGCAAAAATTCGGGGCGACGGGCAAGGGCGTTTTTTCCGTGTTGGACAAACAAACCCGACAATTTGTCGCATTTGCGCTAATAATCAGTTTAACCGCGCTTTTTCCCGTGTATATAATAAAAGTAAGCTCGTCTTTGCTTACTTGCGAGATGCGGTTGATTTTACCGCCCGTCAGCAAGGAGCTAAGCTCAGCCGTGCTACGGCGGATATGAAAAGCGTCTTGTGGCATACTCTACTCCTTAAAGGGTACGGCGGAATTTGAAAAAAACCGTCGAAAGGGAAAAACTTCTCTTAAATTATAACGCAAAAATTGCAAAATGTAAATAAAAACGGTTAAAAAACGCTTTATTTTCTTTGACAAATATGGTAAAATGTAAAAAGCGTACGTACGTTATGATATAATGTAGAAAACGGCGCGCGCGAAAATAAATAAAAAATAAAAATTCAAGTATTATAAGCAGGAGAAAAACTATGAAGTACACTACCAAAGCAGGCGAAAAAAGTACGGTTAAAATTACGATGAAGTTTGACGCGGAAGAATGGAAAAACGCACAAACGCAAGCGTATTTGAAAAACCGCGGTAAATTTACGGTAAACGGGTTCCGTAAAGGCAAAGCACCCAAAAACGTGATTGAAAGCGTTTACGGCAAGGGTGTATTCTACGAAGACGCGCTCAACGCATTGTTTGGCGACAACTACGGCGACGTTTTGGATAAATGCGAAAAGAAATTTACGGTGGTTGGCGACCCCGACGTTTCCGTGGAAGATTTCTCGGAAGAAGGCGTAACGCTCGTAGCGGTAGTACCCGTTAAGCCCGAAGTGAAAATTTCGTCCTACAAGGGTATGAAGATTAAGAAATACGAATATACTGTACAAGACGCGGAAATCGACGCGGAAATCGCTCGCGTACAAGACAGAAACGCTCGTAAAGTTGACGTTACGGACAGAGCTTGCGCGCTCGGCGATATCGTGAATATCGACTTCGTGGGTACGGTTGACGGCGTTAAGTTTGACGGTGGCGAAGCAAAGGGCTTTGATTTGACGCTTGGTAGCGGTCAATTTATCCCCGGCTTTGAAGACCAAGTGGTTGGTATGAACATCGGCGAAACGAAGGACGTAAACGTTACCTTCCCCGAAAATTACCAAGCGGAAGCGTTGAAAGGCAAACCTGCAGTATTTGCCGTTACGTTAAACGCAATCCAAGGCAAAGAACTTCCCGAAGTTACGGACGAATTTATTAAGGACGCAACGGGCAGTGCAACGGTGGAAGAATACAAGGCAAAAACGCGTGAAAGATTGCAAGCGCAAGCGGACAGACGTAGCGTAGATGCAACCGAAAACAGCATTTTGGAAGCCATTTCTGCAAATACCGAAGCGGAAATTCCCCAAGCGATGATTGAAAGAGAAATCGATAACCTTATCCAAAAATTCGAGTATCAATTGATGTATCAAGGTCTTAAATTGCAAGACTATTTGGATTTCTTGAAGGTTACGAAGGAAGAATTCAGAAAGAACTACGAAGAATCCGCGAAGAAGAACGTAATGAGCCAACTTATCATTTCGCAAATCATCAAGGACGAAAAAATCGAAGCAACCGAAGAAGAAGTAGAAGCAAAAGTTGTGGAACAAGCAAAATCGGTTGACAAGGACGTAGAAGAATACAAGAAGGGTATGGACCCCCGTCAATTCGATTATATCCGTAGCGATATCATCATTGTAAAACTCTTCAAGTTCTTGCAAGAAAACAACGAAATGTACATGACTAAGTATAGGAGCGCAAAGTGCAAAATATGGAAAAAAACGTTTTAATCCCCTACGTTGTAGAACGCACGGCAACGGGCGAACGCTCGTTTGATTTGTATTCGAGAATGCTCGAAGACCGCATCATCTTTTTAAGCGGTGAAATCAACGACGCTTTGGCAAACACCGTCGTGGCGCAACTTATCTATTTGGAAGGGAAAGACCCCACGAAAGACATCAGCTTGTATATCAACTCCCCCGGCGGAAGCGTTTCCGCAGGTATGGCGATTTACGACACGATGAACTATATCAAATGCGACGTTTCCACCATTTGTATCGGGCTCGCCGCGTCCATGGGTGCCTTCTTATTGTCCAGTGGCGCAAAGGGAAAGCGTTTTGCATTGCCCAACTCGGAGATTATGATTCACCAACCTTTGGGCGGTGCGCAAGGGCAAGCGAGCGATATTAAAATTCAAGCGGAACATATTCTTCGTACCAAGGCTAAGCTGAATAGAATTTTAGCGGAGAACTCGGGACGGGATATCGCCACCATCGAACGGGATACGGACAGAGACAATTATATGTCCGCGGACGAAGCCCGTGCGTATGGCTTAATTGATAAAGTGTTCGTGAGAAGATAAGGCAATAAATATCTCTGCGCAAAACGGTTCGCGTTTTGCGCAGTATTTTTCCTAAAAGAAAACGTGATTGAAAGCGCGTGCTTTTGGGTATAAATAAGTATAGAAAAACCGCCTTGCACTATTTTTCGTCGCAAGGCATACCATTTATAAATAAGTAACGGAGAAAAGTATGGCAAATAAATCTCAACGTTGTTCCTTTTGCGGAAAACCCAAAGAAGAAACCCGTCGTTTAATCACGGGCCCCGACGGCGCGTGTATCTGCGACGAGTGTGTAGAAATTTGCAAATCTATGGTGGAAGAATGGCAGGACGACAAAGTGGAACAAACGGACGTTCCCTTGAAAAAGCCTGCGGAAATCAAGGCGGAGCTGGATAAATATATCGTAGGGCAAGACAAGGCAAAGCGCGTGTTGTCCGTTGCGGTGTATAACCACTACAAGCGCATTAACGCGACGTCCAAGAAAAATCAAACGGACGACGGTGTAGAAATTGAAAAGAGCAACGTACTCTTGCTTGGCCCTACGGGTAGCGGTAAAACGTTGCTTGCGCGTACGCTTGCAAAAATTTTGAACGTACCCTTCGCGACTTGCGACGCAACGACGCTTACCGAAGCGGGTTACGTGGGCGAAGACGTGGAAAATATCCTGTTAGAGCTTATCCAAAACGCCGATTTTGATATTGAACGCGCACAACGCGGTATTATCTATATCGACGAAATTGATAAAATTGCAAGAAAGAGCGAAAACGTATCCATCACTCGCGACGTTTCGGGCGAAGGCGTACAACAAGCTCTTTTGAAAATTATCGAAAGCACGACGGCTAACGTGCCCCCCCAAGGCGGTAGAAAACACCCCAACCAAGAGTGTTTGCGTATTGACACCACGAATATTTTGTTTATTTGCGGTGGCGCGTTCGTGGGACTCGACAAAATCGTATCTTCGAGAAAGGACGATACGACGCTTGGGTTTGGCGGTAAGGTACGGCTGGGCGAAAACGAAGCGGACTATTCCGTTTTGGACGACGTAAAACCGCAGGATTTGACTAAATTTGGGCTGATTCCCGAATTTGTGGGTAGGCTCCCGATTGTCGTCAACTTAGAACCGCTTGACGAAAATGCACTCGTCAAGATTTTAACCGAACCGAAAAACGCGATTATCAAACAATACCAAAAGCTTGTCGGCTTTGACGGCGTAAAGCTTACCGTAGAAGAAGACGCGGTGCGCGAGATTGCGCAAACGGCGATTCGCTTAAAGACTGGCGCGCGCGGACTTCGTACGATTATCGAAAGCGTGATGACCGAAGTGATGTACGATATCCCTTCGCAAGAGAATATCGAAGAAGTCGTCGTAACCAAGGAATGTTTAACCGAAGGCGCAAGCCCCAAGCTTATGTATAAACAAACGGCGTAAATAAAAAACAAACACCGCCCGTGGCGTTAGCCACGGGCGGTGTTTTTATATTCAACGCATACACGGTATGCCCCTTTTTGTTTTTAATACAGGATTTGCGCGTTGTTGGGCAGGGTGAGCACCGACGAATTATCCCCTTTGACGTGGAACACGTGTTCCTTATACGTCTTGTGCGGAACAAAATATACGCGCTTTTCTTTCCACAGCGTTTTGCGTTCTTCTTCAAACAAACGCTCGTCTATAATGCGTTTGAGAATATCCTGGTTTATGTCGATGACAGCCGATTCGTAACCGCTTGCAAAACAGTCCATAATACTTTCTCGAACACGGGAGATTACGTACAAATCGTCCGCAACGTATCCTGCGCCTTGACAGGTGGGGCAAGATTTGGTTAAAAAGGATAACACGTTATCCCCTACGCGCTTTCTCGTAAACAACGTCACGCAAAAGTCGTTCATAGGCGACACCTTGCATTTTGCGCTGTCTTTGGCAAGCCGTTCTTCCAAGGCAAGCGTTACGGCTTGCTTGTGCGCTTCTTCTACCATATCGATAAAATCCACTGCGATAATACCGCCGACGTTTCTAAGCCGTACTTGCCGTGCAATTTCTTCTACCGCTTCCAAATTGACGGCATACACTGTTTCTTCTAAATTATTGTTCCCCGTGAAACTTCCCGTATTTACGTCGATAACCGTCATAGCTTCGGTGTGTTCGAGTACCAAATATCCACCGCAAGGCAGGGGCACTTTGGGGGAAGATACGGCGTCGATACGCGCGGTTATGCCAAGTTCGGAAAACATCGAGCGTTCGCCTTGATAGCGGATGAGCTTGCGTTCGGGGATATCTCCGCGCAAACGGATACGGTCAAGCAGTTGCAGGTACAACTTTTCGTCGCCGACGTGTATAGCGACAAGCTCCGCCCCGAACGAATCGCGTACGGTGCGCGTTACCAAATCTTCGTCTTGGTATAACACGTCGCCCACTTTTGCCGTTTTTGCTTTTTCCAGCATTTCTTCGTACAGTTTTTTAAGATACCCTGCTTCTGTTTTTAATTGTTTTTGCGTGGCAAGCGGAGCTTGCGTGCGCACGATAAAACCGCTGTGCGTGTTTTTATCGCGCATTCCGTCGGCAATTTTTAACAGCTTTTCCCGTTGCGTTTCGTCCGTGATTTTACGGGAAATCCCCAAAAAGTCGGTGGTGGGCAGGTAAATGAGCCGTTTTCCCACAAACGAGAGATGCGTCGTCACTTTCGCGCCCTTGTTTCCGCGCGCAGGCTTGGTGATTTGTACCAAAATTTCGTCGCCTACGTTAAGCTGTAACGGTTGTTCGTCCGTTTGTACGCGCGTTCCGTCGTATTTCGTATAGTCCGTGTAAGTCTCTTCCGTTGACAAATAACAATTCTTTTCCAAACCGCAGGACACGAATACGGCGTTCATACCCGATAAAACGTTGGTAACTTTGCCTTTATATACGTCCCCTACTAAGCCTACGCGACTTTCGCGTTCGGTAAAAAATTCGGTGAGTTTACCGTCTTCCATTAAAGCGGTAAGTTGCAACCCACAATGTCTGTCGAAAAACCATTCTTTTTTCATTTCGTTCTTCCAAAACTTTGTATTTGTCAACCTGCTAACGGTATAAGTATAACAAAGAAACGTGCATTTTGCAAGGGGTTTTGTCCGTTTTACACCCTTTTTTCTAAAATTATGCCTCGTTTTTTCGGGTTTGTTCCGTTTGTGCTTGGCTATATAATTCTCCAAGCGTAGCATAGGGAGAGTTTGCGCGCAAAAACAGGTTGTCAAGCTCGTTTTGCGTGACGGTAAACAGAGGCTGTTCGTCTGTCGAATACACGTCCAAAATGAGAAACGAGCTTTGGCGAATAAAACGGAAAACGTCTTTGAGCTTGCACGTTTGCAGTACGGCAATGCGCCGTGTTTCTACGCCACGTTTTAGCGCGTCCGCTTGCGAAAAACGGATTTTGGCATACGAAACGTTGCGCGTATTTTGTAACGCTCCCACGATTAGAAACGCGCCGAACAGACAAGCGGAAATATTGCCCCGCCCCGTAAATAACAAGCCTGCTCCGACGGCGCAAAGGAGAACCCCTATCGAAAGGGATACGATTTTGCAAACGGTATAAGCCGTGCGTTCCGCTTTGGGATAATCGCCACGCTTGTTATAGAGTGCGGACGTGAGAAAGGCACGCAAAATACGTCCGCCGTCCAAGGGATAGCAGGGCAGTAAATTGACAAGCGCAATGGACAAAGAAATGGAATACGCGGTATCCGTGTACGCGTACACGGTGGGGTAAAACCACCAAAGCGCACCAAAAAAGAACGCGGTAAACAGGTTGCATAAAGGTCCGTATAAAGCCACGATAATTTCGTCTTTTAGAGTAATGCCCGACAGGTCGCCCTCTAACACCGCGCCAAAGGGCATCAGTACGATTTTGCGTAGCGTATATCCAAGTTTTGCCGATGCAAACGCGTGCGCAAGCTCGTGCTGGACGGCAACCAAACCGCTCATTAAAAACAGGAATAAATCCCCTTGTAGCGCATACCATAGACCTACGAGCACGAATAACGGGTGTAGGGATAAACGAAACGCCCCGTTTTGGGTATGCAAAACAGGACGGCGCCGATTGCGCCGTCCTGTTCTTTTCGACGTTATTCTTGTTCGCTCCACGCCAAACAATTCTCTTCCGTCAGTTCGAAACAGCTTAACAGCTCCCCAAACGAATACATTGTCACTTGCACGTCCGTTTCGCCGTCCGCGTACCCGACGGGCACGTTGCATTTTACCGTATCCCCTACGGCGTAATACACGTTTTGCAACCCGTCGATAACCCCCGTAAAGGAGTTGGAGTGGGAAATTTTTACGCAATAATACCCGTTTTCCGTTTGGGTTACGGACGAAACGGTGCCGTCCACGGCGGGATAGACGTGGCAGGCGTCCTTAAAGGTGAGCACGCCGTTTTCCGTAAGCGACAGTTTTGCATCGGCAAGTTCGCTAACGACGGGTGAAAGAGTAAAATCGGTGTACGTGCGCGCGTCCGTTTGTTGGGACGATTCCCCAAGGAAACGGAAAAAGGTATTGATGGCGCTACTCGGCATAAAGATATTCGTTAAAAAGATTGCACCGCACAGCGCGCAAGCACTGGCAAACTCTACGCCAAGCGCAATGCGCGTGCGACGGTCTGCCTTGCGGGTGGGATAATATACGGGTACGTATTCTTCTTCCAAATCCGTTTCGTCCGCAGGATAGTCCCTTGGACGGAGCTGTCCGTCCCCTGAAAAGGGCTTGTCGTAGGCGGAATATACCCGTACGGTGTCTATGCGTTCGGCGTCGTCGAAAAGCACTGTACCTTGACTGTTTGCGCTTTCTGCGAACAGTTCTGCATCTACGGAAATTTCCGCTTGGGCAGGTTGCTCGGGCAGGGTGACGGGGGGTTGCGGTTGTTCCGTTTTGCGTTTGCTTTTCCGCTTTTTGCGGACGACGTTGACGGTGGAAACGGGTATTTCTAACATTTCGGCGTATTCGATGGCTTCGTTCATTTTCATTCTCCTTGCTTTTTATCTCTACGCTATTGTATGCGAAAACGGGGTGGAATAGAACGAAAACAGGACAAGAAATATTGACGAATTTTAGCAAAAACGCGCCACCGCATTTTTGCGGTGGCGCGTATATTAGTATTCTCCGTTGACCGCCGTTTGTGCGGTTTTTTGCATGGTGTATAAATCAAACTCATCGTCGATATCAAATTCTTCCCCTTGTTCAAAGGTGGCGAGTTTGGAAACGGACACTTCGTATGCGGTCATAGTCCTAATTTCCGTTTCGCTGAGTTTCTTTTGGTATTCCCTGCTTTGTATTCTTCCCGAAACGGCAATTCTATCTCCCACGGCAAGGCTTTTGACAAACCTTGCGTTGCGCCCCCAAGCGATACACGGGATATAATCGGATTTATTGTACGCGCGGTTGACGGCAATCAGCACGTCGGCAATTTCACGGTTGAACGGCGTGGTGCGATAGACGGGCGGTTTGCAAATATAACCGCTAAGCAAAATGCTGTTGGGTGCTTTTACGGACGGTTCGTCCAAAAGTTCGCGCACGAACACCGTCAGCATCAAGCGCGACTTGCCGTTTTCTATCTTGTTGTAACTTCTAAACTGCCCCGTTGCGCAAACGGTTTTGCCCTTGCACAGCATCCCTTCTTGAATAAGCCGTTCGGACACCGTAATCGGCAAAATATCCGCCTGCCCCGAAAGGCGCATCACTTTTACGAAAAATTCGTAAAACCCTTCCCCGTACACTTCGTGAGAAAAGGTGGCTTCGCTGACGATTTCTCCCATAATGCAAACACGGTTGTTCTTCTCTGTAACGTAGTTCATAAATTTACCTCCAAAGTAATATGTATAGTATTAAAATGCCCCTACCGTGTACGCGTTTATCAAGTACACGGGTGCTGTTTTCCCGTCACGTCTATCGTATAGTTTTCGCGGTAGATAAGCTCGCCGATAGGCACGAAGGAAAAACCGCGGTTTTTCAGCGTGGAAAAGATAAGCGGTAAGGCTTCGGCGGTGTGCAAGCCGTTGTTGTGGCAAAGGATAATCGAACCGCTTTTCGCGCCGTTGACGACGCGCAGGGCGATTTCCGTTGCGGATAGGTTTTTCCAGTCGAGCGAATCGACGTCCCACTGTATCGTGTATAAACCAAGCTCCGTTGCCGTTTGGATAAGCGTGTTGTTATAATCGCCGTACGGCGCGCGGAACAGGTCGGGCTTTTTGCCCGTCGCCCTTTCGATTGCCAAAGCCGAAGTGGTCAGTTCGTCTTGGATTTGCGTTTTGGAAAGCTTGCTCATATACGGGTGCGAACGGCTGTGCGTGCCGAGTTCGTGTCCTGCGTCCACGATTTTCTTGGCGTATTCGGGATAACGTTCCACCCAAAACTCCACGGCAAAAAAGGTGCAACGCACGTCGTTGTTTTTAAGGTGGGATAAAATTTCGTCGGTGTGTTCCACGCCCCAAGCGCAATCGAAACTGATGGCGATTTGCTTATCTTCCCTTGCTACCGAGTAAACGGGCAACAGCCTACTGCTTGCCACCGTTTGGGCTACGCGTTTTTGGGTGACGAAAATGCAAACGCCGACAACGAAAAACAGCGCCGAAAGTAAAACGCAACCAACGGCGGTTTTTTGCTTTCGCGTGGGAGAATTGTACTTGGGATTGTGTTTGTGTTGCATAACGTATCGATTTGCTCCATCATAGCAATTTTACGCCGTCGAAATTTGCCAAACTTACGGGAAAGAAAAGAAGTTTTATCGAAAACGCCTATTCTCTCTTGGTTTGGGGTACGTCGCTATTTTAGGGTATGAGAAAAAGACGGGAGTTTAGAACGTGGATTTTATGAAAAAAACGCAATAGTATCACGGAAACGGTTTACTTTTTTTCGCTTTTCGTGTATAATACGGGTATGAGAATTTGGGCAAAGCTGATTACAGACGGCAAAATTGAGAAACAGTACGTATATGAAAAGGGCGAACGGGTGATATATTCGCATTTTTTCGATTATATTACGGATATCTGTCAAGCGATGGACGTTCCCACTCCCGTTTTGACGAAAACGCACATTTTTAATTTTGCAAAATTCAACCACGTCAAGTTTATCCCAAGGGATTTCGTGGAGAGTTTAGGGTACGACCAGCTGTTTTTGGAAAATTTACCGTAAAGGTTAGGAGAAAAGAAAAATGACGGTTTTAGAAAAGGATATTTTAGCCATTTTGTCAAGCGACGCGCGTATGTCCGCCAAGAAGATTTCCGCAATGCTGTCCGTAGGCGAAGACGAAGTTTCTTCGTGTATTCGCGCTATGGAAGAAAACGGAACGATTGTCAAATATACCGCCATCGTCAACGACGAAAAGACGGAAGATTCGGTGGTGAGCGCGCTGATTGAAGTCAAAGTTACCCCTAAAAAGAAAGAAGGCTTTGACGGTATTGCCAAGCAAATCGCGTCCTTCCCCGAAGTAAAATCGGTGTATTTGATGAGCGGTGCGTACGATTTGGCGGTATTTATCGAAGACAGGTCGTTGCAACAGGTGTCCCGTTTCGTCAGCGAACGTATTTCCACGTTTGACGGCGTAATTTCTACGGCGACGCATTTCATTTTGAAGAAGTATAAAATCGAAGGCGTATTAACGGAAAAGGAAGACGCGGATTTGCGTTTGTCCGTGCAAGCGTAAAAGGATATTTGTATGCGTGATTTTGTAAACCAAAAAGCCAAACTGTTACAGCCGAGTGGAATACGAAAATTTTTCGATATCGTACGCGAAACGGAAGGTGCGATTTCCCTTGGCGTGGGCGAACCTGATTTTGTTACGCCTTGGAAAGTGCGCTCCGCTGCGATTACGTCCTTGCAACGCGGTTATACGCAGTACACGGGCAATCGCGGTTTGCCCCAACTTTTGGAGCTGATTTCTAAGTACCTTTTCGAACGGTTTGGGCTTTCTTACGACCCTAAACATATTTTGATTACCGTAGGCGGTAGCGAGGCGATTGACCTTGCTTTGCGTGCGTGCGTGGAACGCGGTGACGAAGTGCTTGTTCCCGACCCTGCCTACGTGTCTTATTCTCCACTTGTGTATATGGCGGACGGCGTTGCCGTGCCTGTGGAGTGCAAGGAAGAAGACAATTTCGTGTTAAAACCCGAGAGTTTGGAAAAGGTGATTACGCCTAAGACGAAGGCGATTATTTTGACCTATCCCAACAATCCTACGGGCGGTATTATGACCAAGGAAGACTTGGAAAAGATAGCGAAAGTGATTATCAAGCACGACTTGCTTGTGATTACCGACGAAATTTATGCGGAGCTTACCTACGGTAGAAAACACGCAAGCATCGTTTCCCTGCCTGGGATGCAGGAGCGTTGCGTGTACGTGGGCGGTTTCTCCAAGGCGTTTGCTATGACGGGCTGGCGTTTGGGGTTTGTGTGCGCGCCGAAAGAGATTGACGAGGCGATGTTCAAAATTCATCAATACGGCATTATGTGCGCCCCTATCACTTCGCAATATGGTGCGATAGAAGCGTTGAAAGACGGGTTTTACGACGGGTTTGCGACGGTGGAAGAAATGCGCGATTCGTACGATAAACGCCGTAAGTTCGTGCTCCACTCCCTTTCGGAAATCGGGTTGCACTGTTTTGAACCGCAAGGCGCGTTTTATGCGTTCCCGTCCGTTAAGAGTACGGGATTGAACGCGGAAAAGTTTGCCGACGGACTGCTGAAAGGGCACAAAGTAGCGGTTGTGCCTGGAAACGCGTTTGGGACGTTTGGGGAATACAACGTACGGTTGTCGTACGCGACGAGTATGAGTGCTTTGGACGAGGCGTTTACGCGGATGCAAGCGTTTGTTTCTAAGATTTGACAAAATACGCCCGTCAAAATGCGGAAACGAGATGAAAATCTTGTAAAAACGGACGAAAAACATTGACAACGACGGGAAAATGATATATAATAAGGTACGATAAAGAGAAATGCCGTGGCTTTTTGGTAGAAGAAAAGCCGCGGTAGTTTTTAACGCCCCGCAAGACGGGCTGTTTTTTCGTGTGCTGTTTGGCGAAAGGACAAAACCCGTAAAAAACGAGTGTGGGACGGATAAGGAGATATATGGCGGAAAAATTTCTTATGACGCAAAAAGCCTACGACGAAGAGCAAGAAAGATTGATGTACTTACAAACGGTAAAACGCAGAGAAATCGTAGAGCGTATTAAGGAAGCGAGAGACCACGGCGATTTGAGCGAAAATGCGGAATACGACGCAGCGCGTAACGAACAAGCGGCTAACGAAACGGAAATTACCGAACTCGATTATAAGCTGAAAAACGCGGTAATCGTAGAAGAAACGACGGATACGAGCCACGTGCATATCGGCTCGAAGGTTAGCGTTTACGACGAAGATATGGATATGGAAGAAGTGTATGAAATCACGGGTTCGACGGAAGCCGACCCGATGAACAACAAGATTTCCAACGAATCCCCCGTAGGGACTGCGCTTATGAAACGCAAAGTGGGAGAAACGGTAACGGTAAAAGCCCCCGAATGCGAATATAAATTGACGATTAGAAAGATTTTTTAACGAACCGTAGCAGGAAACGAGAGGTTGAAAATATGCAAAATAATAACGTAAACACGCCCGAAGGCGTGTCGGAAGAAGAACAGCTTATCGAACAAGGCAGAATTCGCCGTGAAAAGCTTGCTAAGCTTGTTGCCGAAGGTAAAAATCCGTACGAACAGGTAAAATACCCCGTAGACGTACACTCTACGACGGTTAAAGAAAACTTTGAAGCGTACGAAGGCAAGACGGTAACGATGGCAGGGCGTATGATGTCCCGCCGTATTATGGGCAAAGCGTCCTTTTCGCATATTGCGGACAAGACGGGCAATATCCAAATTTACGTAACCCGTCAGGATATCGGCGAAGAAAACTATATGTCCTACAAAAAGGACTACGACATCGGCGATATCGTGGGCTTTAAGGGATTTGTGTTCAAAACGCAAACGGGCGAAGTCAGCGTACACGTAACCGAGCTGATTATGCTTTCTAAATCCTTGCTCCCCCTGCCCGAAAAATACAACGGTTTGCAGGACAAGGATATGAAATACCGCTTGCGCCATTTGGATTTGATTATGAATAAGGACGTGCGCGACACGTTCCGCGTTCGTTCGCAAATTTTGAAAGAAATTAGAAACTATTTGGATAACCGCGGGTATTTGGAAGTGGATACCCCCACGCTTTTACCGCTGGAAATCGGCGCGGACGCACGCCCGTTTAAGACGCACCACAACGCGTTGGATTTGGATATGTATATGCGTATCGAAACGGAGCTCTTTTTGAAACGCTTGATTGTAGGCGGTATGGACAGAGTGTACGAAGTGGGTAGAATTTTCCGTAACGAAGGTATGGACGCGTATCACAACCCCGAATTTACGTCGATTGAAATGTACGAAGCGTACAGCGACTATTTCGATATGATGGATATGATTGAAGACCTGTATAAGACGGTAACGCAAAACGTTTGCGGTACGCTGAACATTAGCTATCAAGGCACGGAAATCGATATGGGCAACTGGACGCGCCTTACGATGGCGGAAGCGGTGAAAAAGTACGCTGGCGTCGATTATAACGACTGGGCTACGGACGAAGACGCGCGCGAGTCGGCTAAATCGTTGGGTGTGGAACTCGAACACGAAAACGCAACCAAAGGTTGGGTGCTTATCGAACTGTTCGACGCGTTTGTAGAAGACAAGCTGATTCAGCCCACGATTATCTACGATTATCCCGTAGAAAATTCGCCTTTGGCAAAACGCAAACCGTCTAATCCTGCGTTTACCGAACGCTTCGAGTACTTTATTTGCGGTCACGAATACGGCAACGCGTTCTCCGAACTTAACGACCCGATTGACCAAAAGCAACGTATGCTTAAACAAGTAGAAGCAAAACGTGCCAAGGGCAACAACGACGCGCAAGTAGATGAAGATTTCATTAACGCGCTGGAATACGGCTTGCCCCCCACAGGCGGTTTGGGGCTTGGGTTTGACCGTTTCGTAATGCTTCTTACCGACAGTTCGACGATTAGAGACGTAATTCTCTTCCCGACGATGAAACCGAAAAAATAAGAGAAAGGCGCGCAACGCGTGGGCGTTTTCATAACGCACGCACGTTGCGCGTACCCTTTATGCGACAAGTTTTGCTGTCGCATAAATATACTAAATATTCAGCAAATTGTAAAAATAGGTGCAAACCGTGTGTATGCCTTTTTCAAAAAGTATGCGTTTATGCAATTTGTACGGAGTGTTTTATGGATGCAAAAATCACCAAACAAAGAATAGGCAGGATGCTTTCCTACGACTGGATAAAAATCGTGGCGGTTATCGCGGCGGTCATTTTAGGTTGGTCGCTCGTTTTTACGACGACGGCAACGCGGATTCAGCCGTGGCAGGAATTTACCGTGTTTAGCTATTCCAGCAACGTGCCGTTGGACGACGGATATTATACCCGTCAACAAGGAATATTGCAAGACGGTGTGTTTTCGTATGAAACGATAGAAACGCACACCTACGATTTATCCACGCAAAAGGATATGGCGCACACGATGTTGCAAACCCGTCTTTCGACGAACGAAGGGGATGTGCTGTTTTTGCCCAACGCTCCCGACGCGACCAACCCCGTCGAGAAAGACGAACAAACGACCTATCCCCGTACGTACGTGCAAGCAATGCTTTCGTCCTACCCGTCCAACTTTTTCGATATTGAAAAATATTTGCAGGGTATGGACGAGTATTTGGACGAATACTACGGCGGTGACCATACGACGGGAACGCTGGACGAAGATAAAGTAAAGCAAGCGTTTTTAGACCGCGTTAAGGCGAACAAAGACAAGCGTTTTAAGACGGAAAAACAAAAACAGGCAGGCGCGTTGGACGAAGTGGAACGCATCCGCAAGTATAAGACGGCGTACGACGAATTTACGGGCTTTTTACAAGACGGAATCGTTACGTTGGAAACGGTTACGGCGGTAAACCCCGACGGTACGGTAATTAAAAACGAAACGACGGACGAACCTGCGCTTGAAGGGAAATTTGCGCTCAATTTATGCCCCGACGTAACTACGATGGGCAAGCTGAGCAACTGGTATTCGTACGTGGACGAAACGGTGGAAAAACCGGCTATGACGTCCAAAAATATGTGCGTGATGTTCTTTGATATGTACGACGTGGACGATTCGTACGAATACGAAAGTTTGGTTTACGTAACGTATATCATTAAGGATTGCTATACGCCCGTGCAAAATGGTTAAGCTTAGGTTGAAAAATCGCAACGTTAAAAAGCGTTGCCATATCTACGCTATGCTCCGTGCGCAAGGTAAACATTTGTCCTTTCACACGCCTGGGCATAAACAACCTGGATACGACGTAACCGAGCTTAGCTATACGGATAACTTGTCCGCGCCGACGGGTTGTATTGCCAAGGCGCAAGCGGATATCGCGGAGGTTTTAGGCGCAAAGCAAAGCTTTATCCTAACGGACGGCAGTACTTCGGGGGTGCTTGCTATGCTCCACGCCTATGTGTTGGCTGGGTATCAAAGCTTAGCTATTCCCGATTTTGCGCATAAAAGTGTGAAAAACGGTTGCAAGCTGTGCCATATCGCTCCCGTGTTCTACACGGCGGAAGATTTGTCAGCCCCTCAAACGGTGTTGGAAAAGGCGGACGGCTTGCTTATCGTTTCCCCTGATTATTACGGGCGTATCCCGAATTTACAACAACTCGAAAACGCGTGTAAAAATGCAAACAAGCCCCTGCTTTGCGACGGGGCGCACGGCGGACATTTGAAAGGTAACGCCAAATTATACGCAGGCTTTTTTGCGGATATGTGGGTGGACGGCGTACATAAGAGCTTGCCTGCGTTGACGCAAGGCGCAGTCGTTTCCGCTAAGACGGAATTTTGGGCGGAGTATTTACGGGAAAGCGTGGATATATTCCGCACGAGCAGTCCTTCGTACCCCGTTATGGCGTCGGTGGAGTACGCGGTAAAATATCCCCCCAACCCCCGTTTGGAAGACGCCGTTTTTGCGGTGGCAAAGACAAACGATAGGGTGATTGTAAACGACGACTGGACGAAGTTTTTATTTAAGGGCGGAAAACGCGCCTACGAAATCAAACAAGCGTTGGAACGGCGCGGAATATTTGCGGAGTTTTGCGATGGGGATTTGTTATTGTTTTATCTGTCGCCTGCAACGACGAACGGGCAATTTTCAGCGCTGTGCAGGGCATTAAAAAAGGTGGGAAAGCAATACCCCTATGAACGAATTGAACGCATACCTGCCCCCGAATTTGTAGCGGTGGACGGGGATATGGAGAATATCCCTTTGGCGCAAGCCTTAGGCAGGGTGTGCGCAAAGGATTGCGGACTGTTCCCTCCGTGCGTAACGCTGATTGCGCGCGGTGAAAGGATTACGCAAGAAAAAATACGCGTATTACAAAACGCCGACGGTACGTTTGGACTGACGGACGGAAAAATTACGGTATGCAAAGCGGATGCGGAGGAATAAGATAATGAGAGGGAAACTGATTACGTTTGAAGGCTGTGACGGTTGTGGGAAAAGTACGCAACTGAAAATGCTGAGCGCGTATTTGCAAGAACAGGGCGTACAGCACGTATTTACGAGAGAGCCCGGCGGTGGAAAAATCTCCGAAGCCATCCGTGAAATTTTATTAAACGGAAAAAATGCCGAAATGACGGATGAGTGCGAAGCGCTGTTATACGCGGCGGCGCGCGTGCAACACTTGCACGATAAGGTAGAGCCTGCTTTGCAAGAAGGAAAGCTGGTCATTTGCGACAGATACGTCGATTCGTCCCTTGCTTATCAAGCGTACGCGCGTGGGCTTGGGGAAACGTTTGTGGAAAGCATCAATGCGTTTGCTTTGCAAAACTATTTACCCGATGCGACGGTGTTTATCGATTTAACCCCCGAAGAAGCGTTTTTGCGCAAGAAAGGCGCAGATGAAAACGACAGGTTGGAACAGGCAGGGCTTGCTTTCCATAAACGGGTGTACGAAGGTTTTGACAGCTTGGCAAAGCGGTATCCTAAGCGGTATATTCGCGTGGACGGCAAACAAACGCCTGCGGAAATCTTTGCGGACGTCGTAAAGGCGTTGAAAGAGCGAAACTGTTTATAACGGAGCGAATATGGGACTTTGGGAAGTGGTATTGACGGCGGTTGCGTTGGCTATGGACGCGTGCGCCGTGAGTATGACTAACGGTATGACGGATAGAAAAATGCCTGTGCGACGGGTATTGCTTATCGGCTTGGCGTTTGGGTTATTTCAGTTTATGATGCCCGTTATCGGGTATTTTGTCACGCACCTAATCGCAGGAGCGTTTCAAAGTACGTTTGAGAAAATTTCGTCTTGGGTGGCGTTTGCCCTGCTTGCATTTTTAGGCGGTAAAATGCTAATCGATTGCATTTTAGAAAAAAAGAAAGAACGCGAAAATGCAGACGCGGACGAACGTGCGGACGACGGTTGCGCCTGCGAAAGCAAAACGACGATAGTAAAATTGCTTGCCCAAGCGGTGGCGACGTCCATTGACGCTTTGGCGGTGGGGGTTACTCTGCGGATGACGGAAATCAGCGGTGGACTGCCTATGGGCGTATGGCTGTCGGCAGGGCTTATCGGCGTCATTACGTTGGGGCTTTCCGTCGGTGCGGTGTATATAGGTAAAGCGGTGGGCAATAAGCTTGCGGATAAAGCTACGCTTTGTGGCGGTGTAGTGCTTATCTTGCTGGCGATAAAGATGCTTTTCGTGTAGTTTTGTGAAGAACGGGTGAGATTTTGTTAAACGTTTGAAGTATTTGGCAAATACCGCTTGAAAATCCCGCGCGTTTATGTTAGAATAAATTAGTAGGCTTTCGTTTATTTTATATAATAAACGGGTATAAATAAGTATTGTAGAGAAAAACTCTTGAAGGAGTAACATTTTGAAAAAATCAAGTAAGACCATTTTATGGATAGTCATCGGCGTAGTTGCGGTGGGTTTACTTGCGTTTATGCTTGTAGATATTATAGGCGCAGGCGCAAGTATTTCCTTTACGGAATTGCTGTCGCTGATTGAACAGGGCAAAGTCAACCACTTGTACGTGGACGGATATACTTGGGAAGCGAGTTTGGTGGAAAACGGGCTGGTAAAGGCAAGCTACCAAGTGGAAGGCGGACCGAGCATTTACGATTATCAGTCTTTCTCCGCGCTGATGACCGATTTAACCAACGGTGGCGTGGACGTAAGCAAGCTGGTCGTAGAATTTGCCGACCCCAACTCGGGTAGCTTTTTAGCAAGCTTAATGCCGTTTTTGGGTATCGTTGTCGTAGGCGTTATTTTCTGGTGGATTATGCGCAGTGCGGCAGGCGCAGGCAACGCGAATATGAACCTTGGCAAGACCAAAACGCAAGTGCAAAACAATATGCGCGTGCGGTTCAGCGACGTAGCGGGCGCGGAAGAAGAAAAGGAAGAACTTGCGGAAGTAGTAGAATTTTTGAAAAGCCCCAAGAAATTTTCCGCTTTGGGCGCGCGTATCCCGTCGGGCGTACTGCTCGTAGGGCCTCCGGGCACGGGTAAGACGTTGTTTGCGAAAGCGGTTGCAGGCGAAGCAGGCGTGCCGTTCTTCTCCGTTTCGGGTTCGGACTTTGTAGAAATGTACGTGGGCGTGGGTGCAAAACGTGTGCGCGACTTGTTCGACACGGCGAAGAAAAACCAACCCTGTATTATCTTTATCGACGAAATCGACGCCGTAGGTAGACGGCGTGGGGCAGGGCTTGGTGGCGGTCACGACGAACGCGAACAAACGCTTAACCAAATCTTGGTGCAAATGGACGGCTTTGAAAGCAACGACGGCATTATCGTTATGGCGGCAACCAACCGTGCGGATATCTTAGACCCCGCATTGCTCCGTCCCGGTCGTTTCGACAGACAAATTAACGTCAACCTTCCCGACGTAAAGGGTAGAGAACAAATCTTGAAAGTCCACGCGAGAAACAAACCGATGGAGTCGGACGTCAACTTTAAGACGGTGGCGCGGATTACGGCAGGGTTCTCGGGTGCGGAGCTTGCCAACCTTTTGAACGAAGCGGCTATTTTGGCGGCGCGTGCAGGCAAGAAAGCGATTGGCAATTTGGAATTGTACGACGGCATTAACAAGGTGCTTATGGGCCCGCAAAAGAAGAGCCGTGTGGTTACCGAATCGGATAAGCGTTGCACGGCGTACCACGAAGCAGGGCACGCGGTACTGGCTTGCCTTTGCGAACATTGCGACCCCGTTCACGAAGTTTCCATTATTCCCCGTGGCAGGGCGGCAGGCTACACAATGACGCGCCCCGAAACGGACGACAACGACGTTTCGTATAATAAGCTCGTCGATAATATTTGTATGTCGCTTGGCGGACGGGTTGCGGAAGAGTTGGTTATCCAAGACGTAACGACGGGCGCAAGTGCGGACTTGCAACACGTAAGCGATATTGCGCGCCGTATGGTAACGCAATGGGGTATGAGCGATAAGCTCGGGCTTGTGGCGTACGACAGCGACCAACCCGTATTTATGGGTATGGAATACGGCAACCAAAGCCGTGGCGGATATTCGCAAGAAACGGCAAGCGTTATCGACGCGGAAATCCGTCGTTTGATTAGCGAAGCGCATACGCGTGCGACCAAGCTTTTGAAAGAAAACCGTTCCATTTTGGATAATATGTCGAGAGTGCTGGTGGAAAGAGAAACCATCTATACCGAAGACGTTGCGCTCCTTATGAAAGGCGCAACGTGGAAGGAAGTAATAGAAGCGATGGATTCCCGCGAGCAAACGCATAGGGATAACCCCTTTGCAAATATGACTTCTCCCACCAAAGAGCATCTCGTAGAAGACGAGAAAAAGACGGAAGAAAAAAGCGAAGAATAAGGCAAAGTAAATAGGCAAAAGACGGAGCTGTCAAACAACGGACAGCTCCGTAATAATCTAATCACGATAGGCAGGTGCAAGGTGAAAAAGACCAAACAACGCAAAACGATAGACACGGGGTACGTGGTAAAAACCATACCCCTGTCGTTAATAGACGTACGCTCCACGATAAACGATTTTGACAAGAAAGAACTCAAAACGCGCGCGACGTATTTCGTGCTGAACGGACTTCCGATACTTGCGGTAAACGAGCAAGCGGACGGGCGTTTTCAACTGCTTGCAGGGGATAGAGATTTCCACGCGTGTTTGGCGACGGGCGCAAGGGAAGTGCAAGCGCGCATTTACCGTTTAAGCGAACAAAACGCGGAAGTGTTTTTGGCGGTGGAAAAACTCAAAACGGAAAACTTGCCTATTTTGGACGAAGCGTATTTGATGAAAGGGCTGATAGACGAGCGCGGGTTAACGCAAGACGATATTTCTGCGCTGACGGGGCGTTCCCGTCCTGCTATTGCCAACACGTTGCGACTGTTGAAATTAGAACCCGAAGTGCTGGGTTTAATCGAAAGCGGAAAATTGTCGGCAGGGCACGCGCGTACGTTAGTGCGCGTTCCCAAAACGCAACAGTACGCCTTTGCGGAAGAAGCGATTAAGCGCGACTATTCGGTGCGGGAAATGGAACGCGCGGTCAAGGCGTTTTTAACTCCCCCCGAAGTGTTACAGCAGGAAAACCAAGCCAAAGCCAACGCCAAAAGCGAGCAATTAAAAGCGCTTGTCGAACGCATGCGGACGACGTTCCGCACCAAGGTTTCGCTGGTGGGGAACGATAAAAAGGGTAGAATTTACATAGATTATTATTCTCCCGAAGATTTATACCGCTTTGAAGAGTACTTGGAAATGATTGACAGCTTTCGACGGGACTAAGGGTGTTTGAAAGCAGGAAAAACCGTTTATAAATAAGCATTATGGAAAATTATACGATAGAAAACGAATATAGGGCAAACGTATTGCCCGTAATCCCCTTGCGTGGGAAAGTGGCGTTTCCGCAAGTGGCGATTACTTTTGAAATCGGGCGAGAACGCACGGTAAATGCAACCAAACGCGCTATGCAAACGACGAATTCGCTTGTGTTTATCGTTACGCAAAAGGACACGGAACAGGAAGACGTACAAGGTAGCGACTTGTTTTCGGTGGGGTGCGTAGCGAAGATTAAGCAGGCGTCGAGAATGAATAACGGCGCAACGCGCGTGATTTGTCAAGGCTTGTACCGCGCGAAAGTGCGTGAAATTAGTGAAGACGGCGGTTGTTTTATGGCGGTCGTGGACGAGCTTTCGATTAAGCGAGCTGGCGACGACGTTTTGGAAGAAGCGTATTTGCGTACGGCAAAGGCGCTTGCGCAGGACGTGCTTTCCGCCGACGGTAAATTGAGCAAAGAAACGCTACTCCTTTTAGACGCGAAAGAAGACGCCGAATCGTTTATGAATATGGCGTTTTCGGTGATGCGTATTCGCTTGGAAGTCAAGCAATCCGCACTTGAAGAAACGGACGTAATTAAACGCTTACGCCTTTTGGATAAATGCTTAAACGACGAGCTGGAAATTGCCAAAGTGGAAAAGAAAATCGCAAACGCCGTACGCCAAAGCATTGACAAATCGCAAAAGGAGTATTTCTTGCGCGAACAGGTCAAGGCAATTCATAAAGAGCTTGGCGACGACGGAAAGGAAGAAGACGAATTCCGCGAAAAAATCAAGGCGAAAAACCTGCCCAAAGGCTTGGAAGAGAAATGCTTGAAAGAAGTAGACCGTATGCAAAAAATGCAACCGTCTTCTCCCGAATATACGGTAATTTCGGGGTATTTGGAACAAGTCCTGTCCTTGCCTTGGACGGAAGAAACGCAGGACACGAACAAGCTTTCCGCTTGTCAAAAGACGTTGGACGCCGACCATTACGGGCTGAATAAAATTAAAGAACGGATTACCGAATATTTGGCGGTGTTAAAGCTTACGGGCAATATGAAAGCGCCTATTTTGTGCCTTGTAGGTCCACCTGGTGTGGGGAAAACGAGTATTGCGCAAAGCATTGCGCGCGCATTAAATAGGAAATTCGTGCGTATGTCGCTGGGCGGTGTGAAGGACGAAGCGGAAATTCGCGGTCACCGTCGTACGTATATCGGTGCAATGCCTGGGCGGATTTTGTACGGTATGAAACAGGCAGGCTCGATTAACCCCGTGTTCTTGTTGGACGAAATTGATAAAATTACGTCGGATATGCACGGCGACCCTGCGTCCGCGCTTTTGGAAGCGTTAGACCCCGAGCAAAATTCCACTTTCCGCGATAGGTATTTGGAATACGAATACGATTTGAGCAAAGTGCTGTTTTTGGCAACGGCAAACACTTTGGATACCGTGCCTACGGCATTGCGCGACAGAATGGAAATTATCGAGCTTACGGGCTATACCGTAGAAGAAAAGACGGAAATTGCCAAACGCTATCTCGTTCCCAAGCAAAGCAAGGCGAACGGGATTGAAGATAGACAGCCTAAACTGCGCACGGACGCGTTGCGGTTTATTATCGAAGGGTACACGCGAGAAGCAGGCGTGCGTACGTTAGAACGCACCATAGGTTCGGTATGCAGAAAGCTTGCCGTAAAGTACGCTAACGACGAAAAGACGGTGGGGGTAATTACGCCCAAGCAAGTGGAAACGCTACTGGGCAAGCCCCGTTTTAAGGTGGACGAAAGCAATTTGCAACCCAAGGTGGGCGCGGTGACGGGCTTGGCTTGGACGGCAGTGGGCGGTTCTACGCTCGTCGTGGAAGCGGTAACTGTGAAAGGCAAGGGCGAAATTAAGTTGACGGGACACCTTGGCGACGTAATGCGCGAATCGGCGCAAACGGCACTTTCGTATATCCGTGCTAACGCACAAAAATACGGTTTGGACGGCGTGGATTTTGAAAAAACGGACTTGCATATCCACGTGCCAGAAGGGGCAACGCCCAAGGACGGACCGAGCGCAGGGATTACAATGGCAACGGCCATTTTGTCCGCGTTTACGGGCAAGGCGGTGCGCGGTGACGTCGCAATGACGGGCGAAGTTACGCTTAGGGGGAACGTGCTCCCGATTGGCGGACTGCGTGAAAAGGCACTTTCCGCAAGCCGTACGGGTATTAAGACGGTTATCGTACCTTACGAAAACGCAAAGGACGTGGACGAAATTTTGGCTACGACCAAGTGCGACGTCGAGTTCCGTTTTGTAAAAGACGTAGAAGAAGTATTTGCACACGCATTTGCATAAAATACACGAAAGGGGGGTGTGGCTATGGAACAAGCAAAACAAGATACGCTGATGATTAAAAACGCGACGTTTATCACGTCGGCAGGGCGCGTTGACCAGTTTCTCAAACCGCAAAAACCGACGGTGGCGATTTGCGGAAAATCCAACGTCGGCAAAAGCTCGTTTATCAATATGATGGCAAACAGAAAACAGCTTGCCAAAACCAGCCGTGACCCTGGCCGTACTCGGCTTGTCAATTATTTTGATTTTGGCGAATTTGTGCTTGCCGACTTACCTGGGTATGGCTTTGCGCGCGTTTCTAAGACGGAAAAGGACAAGTGGGGCAAGCTTTTGGACGCGTATTTCAAGGATAAAGGCAATTTGACGCACGCGCTGGTGTTGGTGGATTGTCGGCACTCCCCCACGGAAGACGACAAACAAATGATGCAGTTTTTGCACTATTATACGATACCGTTTACGGTGGTGCTGACGAAAGCGGACAAGCTGTCCAAGATGAAACTTAAAGAACAAATCCGCAAAATTGCAGGCGAGCTGTACTTGGGCGTGGAAAACGTAATTGCCACCAGTGCGGAATCGGGTTACGGCAAGGAAGAAGTGCTGAAAAAATTGCGCCACGTGATTGACGTTGCAAACGAAGAAGAATACGTAGAAGAAGACGAGTTGGAAGAAGAACAAGAATAAATAATACGGGCGTTGCCAAACGGCAACGCCCGTAGTGCATAAATAAAACCCCCTTTCCAAGCGGAAAGGGGGTTGATTTTTTCCTTTTAGAAAACGGAGATTAGAGTTCTGCGAAGAACTTAATCGTTCTAACCATTTGGCTGGTGTAGGAGTTTTCGTTATCGTACCAGGAAACTACCTTAACAAGGGTAGAGCCGTCGCCCATAGGCATACACTTCGTTTGCGTAGCGTCGAACAAGGAACCGTAGGTGATACCGATGATGTCGGAAGATACGATTTCTTCTTCGGTGTAGCCGAAGGATGCGGAAGCCGCGTTCTTCATTGCTGCGTTTACGGTAGCTGCGTCAACTTCGCCTTCGCAGATAGCAACGAGTTGGGTAAGCGAACCGGTGGGAACGGGAACGCGTTGTGCGCAACCGTCAAGTACGCCGTTGAGTTCGGGGATAACCAAGCCGATAGCTTTTGCTGCGCCCGTGGAGTTGGGAACGATATTAGCAGCAGCTGCACGAGCACGACGAAGGTCGCCCTTTCTGTGGGGGCCGTCGAGAACCATTTGGTCGCCCGTGTAAGCGTGGATGGTGGTCATATAACCTTTCTTAATCTTCGCAAGCTTGTTAAGCGTGTTTGCCATAGGAGCAAGACAGTTGGTCGTACAGGACGCTGCGGAGATGATGGTGTCGTTCTTCGTAAGGGTGTTTTCGTTTACGCTGTAAACGATGGTAGGAAGGTCGTTACCTGCGGGAGCAGAGATAACAACTTTCTTAGCGCCAGCTTTGATGTGCGCTTCGGATTTTGCCTTGGACGTGTAGAAACCAGTACATTCCAAAACAACGTCTACGTCAAGTTCAGCCCAAGGGCAGTTAGCCGCGTCTTTTTCTGCGTAGATTTTAATGGTTTTGCCATTAACGGTGATGGTGCTTGCTTCTTCGTTAGCGGATACGGTGTCAGCGAGAGCATATCTGCCTTGCGCGGAGTCGTACTTCAAAAGGTGAGCGAGCATCGTGGGGCTGGTAAGGTCGTTGATAGCTACTACGTCGTAACCTTCAGCACCGAACATTTGTCTGAAAGCGAGACGGCCGATACGGCCAAAACCGTTGATTGCAACTTTTACGTTTGCCATAGTTAAATTCCTCCAAAAATATTGAAAATTTTATTGATTACTGAATAGATAATGGGACAAGCCCGATTTTATCCAAGAATATTCTACCATAATTTTCCCCGTTCGTCAATAATTTTGCGCAAAGAAACGAAAAAATATTTACAAATGTAAAAAAGAAAACCGCTTTATTCTTTGCGTAGCAAAAACCGCCCCCGAAAGAGGGGCTTGACTTATAAGGGTACGGTGTGATATACTAATGCAAAATAAGACCTTCTCTTGTAAGAGAAGGGGGACCGCTTGCGGTGGATGAGTAGTTGCAGGTAATCAAGGCAAAGCGTTTTATAAACGGGACGCCTCAACCGACGCTCGGCTCGTTGGCACTTCGCGCTCGCGCCACCTTCTCCAACGGGAGAAGGTAAATTAAGGGGATAAGATGTACGAATACGATAAAAAGCTGGTGAAAAATGCACAAACGTTGCGAAAAAGTATGACGAAAGAAGAAAGGAAACTTTGGTTTCAATTTCTAAAAAGATTGCCTATTACGGTGCATAGACAGCATAATATAGGGGAGTATATCGTAGATTTTTATATAGCAAAATATAAAACGGTGATTGAAATTGACGGTTTGCAACACGGGGAAGAAAAACACGCACAGGCGGATAAGAAACGCGACGAAACGCTGTCGCGTTTAGGAATACGTGTATTGCGTTATACGAACAAGGACGTAAACGAGATATTTAATGCGGTTGCGGAAGATATTTTGAAACGGTTGGGGTTATCTGTGATGGACCTGAAAGACGAATAGAAAAAGACCTTCTCTTGCAAGAGAAGGGGGACCGCTTGCGGTGGATGAGTAGTTGCAGGTAATCAAGGCAAAGCGTTTTAGAAACGGGACGCCTCAACCGACGCTCGGCTCGTTGCTACTTCGCACTCGAGACACCTTCTCCGACGGGAGAAGGTAAATTAAGGGAAAAAAGCCCGAAACGGTTATCCGTTTCGGGCTGTATAGTTTTATAATCGATTAAAACGCTTTGCCTGCCGAGCCGAGTACGTTGACAATCTTGTGTTTAACCATTTCTTTCATCAACGCGCGTGCGTCGCCAAGGTATTGACGGGGGTCGAAGTGACCGGGTTGTTCGGAGAAGTGCTTTCTAATCGCCGCCGTGAACGCTACGCGCAAATCGGAGTCGATATTGATTTTGCAAACCGCCATTTGCGCTGCCTTTCTAAGTTCGCTTTCGGGGATACCGATTGCGTTGGGCATACTACCGCCGAATTGATTTACGATAGCAACCTTATCTTGGGGAACGGACGACGCGCCGTGCAATACGATAGGGAAACCGGGCAAACGTCTGCCGATTTCTTCCAAGATGTCCAAACGAAGTTTGGGGTCTTGACCAGGCTTGAATTTATACGCGCCGTGGCTGGTGCCGATAGCGATTGCAAGGGAGTCGATACCCGTTCTTTGGGTAAATTCTTCTACTTCGTCGGGGGACGTGAATTGTGCGTCCGCGTCCGCAACGTTTACGTCGTCTTCTACGCCTGCAAGCTTACCAAGTTCCGCTTCTACAACGACGCCGTGGTCGTGTGCGTATTCTACTACCTTTTTCGTGATAGCGATATTTTCTTCCCAAGGATGCGAAGACGCGTCAATCATAACGGACGTAAAGCCACCGTCAATCGAAGCTTTGCAAATTTCGAAATCCGCACCGTGGTCAAGGTGCATAGCGATAGGAATATCGTTGGTTTCTACCGCAGCTTGTACAAGGTGCTTCAAATACGTGGGATTCGCGTATTTTCTTGCACCTGCGGAAACTTGCAAAATCACGGGGGATTTTTCTTCGTTTGCCGCTTCTACGATAGCTTGAATCATTTCCATATTGTTGACGTTGAACGCGCCGATAGCGTATTTTTCAGCATACGCTCTTTTGAACATTTCGGTTGTAGTAACCAAAGGCATAATATATGTCCTCCAAAATTTAATTTTTTTCTACTTTTCCATTATAGCCTATTTTTTATAAAAAAGCAATCGTTTACGATAAATATTTCTCTTTTCCGCGCGTAAAATTTTATTTAACCGTATTGACAAAATGCACGGTTCATATTATAATGTAAGATATATTAGGAGCAAGAGATGAAAGTTTTAACGATAAAAATTTCCAGCAGTTGGGTATTAAGTCACCGCGACGACGACGATTTTCCGCTTGAACGTCTTGCGGAGGCGTTGAAGGAAGGCGTGCCTCCGTCCATGTATAGCGAGTGGGACGTACAACTGTTGACGTTACAAGTCAACGTGGGAGTAGATTGGACGAAAGACGAGTGGCAAAAGCGCGTGCAAGAAAAGATGCAAGCGCTCTTTTCCGACTGGAAGGACAGCGGTTTAGAAGTTTCGCTTTGCGAAGATGGGGAAGACGAGGACGACGAACCCGACCCGTTCGACGCGTTTATCGAAGACGAGGATTTGGACGAAGAACCCACTCCGCCCCCTGCGCCTACTGCGGAAAGCAAACAACCTGCCGTCAATAAACCGTTGATGATGATGGAGTTGGATTCTGGCAAAAAGGAAGAGAAGTGGAGCTTAAACGAAGAAAAAGTACAAGAGCGCATAAAAAAAATCGACGCGCTGATGGGTGCGGAAGAATTTAAGGAGCTTGCCAAAGAGCTGGTAGCGATTGCTCCGCAAATCGTCGAGAATAAGACGTTTGAGATTTTTTCCTATCAAAGCTATTTGTTTTCGATTAACAATGGGTTTGGATTGACGACCTGTTTGCAGGCGTTTGCCGAGCTTTTGAACGAGATACATATCCAAGCGGTACGCACGAGCGATATTAAAGAAATCGTATTGCCTGCGCCCAAAGGCGAAGCGGAAGACGTGTTCGATTCGGCAAGGGGTGCGCTCCGCGTAAAGCCAAGCAGTGGGCAAGACGTCATTTGTTTGGACATTAGCGAGTGGATGGCACATTTGGAAAGTCGTCCGTTTAGAAACTTTTTAGAGTTTGTCGAAGGGCAAGTGGGTGCGCATATTATCGTGTTCCGCGTGCCGTTTGTCGATAGGGAAGTGCTGGAACGTATCCGTAGTGCGTTAAACGATATTATGTACGTGCGCCCCGTGGCGTTTCCTCCGCTTGGCATTGAAGACTTGGTGGCTTGGGGTGCGAAAGAGTTGGATAAATACGGTTTCCAGCTTGCAAAGGAAGCGAAACCGTATTTGCAGGAACGCTTGATGATGGAGCGTAGCGACGGTAAATTTTACGGTTTGAATACCGTGCGGAAAGTCGTGCGCGAGCTGTTATATAAAAAGCAACTGCGCAACGCACGCAAAAAGCGGATTACCAAGACGATTTCCGCAACGGACGCAAAACTCATTTGCGGTGAACTCAATAAAAAACTCACGGGCGAACAAATGCTTGCGGAAATGGTTGGTGGCGAGAAGATGAAAGAGCAAATCGCGTCGATTATTTCGCAAATTGAAATGAGCCGTGAAGAAGGAGCGAACGCGCCCTGTATCCATATGCGCTTTTCGGGTAACCCAGGTACGGGGAAAACGACGGTGGCGCGGATTATCGGCAAGATTCTGAAAGAGAAAGGGCTATTGAGAATCGGGAATTTCTACGAATACGCAGGACGAGATTTTTGCGGACGGTATATCGGCGAAACCGCACCAAAAACGGCAAGTATGTGTCGTGACGCGTACGGTTCGGTGCTGTTTATCGACGAAGCGTATTCGCTGTACCGTGGCGAAGGGAACGACAGGGATTACGGCAGAGAAGCGATTGATACGCTGATTGCGGAAATGGAAAATCACCGCCACGATTTGGTGGTGATTATGGCGGGCTATAAAGACGAGATGGAAACGCTGATGCAGGGCAACTCGGGGCTTGCCAGCCGTATGCCGTACCTGATTGAATTCCCCAACTTTACGAGGGACGAACTGTATCAAATTTTCGAGAATATGTCCACGAAAAAATGGCAGTGCGAAAAGGGGTACTTGGAAGAAGCGAAGGCGTACTTTGACCGCTTGCCCGATTCGGTGTTAAAGTCCAAGGAGTTTAGCAACGCGCGGTTTGTGAGAAACCTGTACGAGAGGGCTTGGGCAAAAGCTATGCTCCGCTGTCAACTGAATAAGGGCAGTGCAAAGACGCTTACGAGAGACGATTTCGTGCGCGCGGCGGCGGATAAGGAATTTGCCTTTAACGAGAAAAAGAAAAACCGTTTAGGTTTTTATGAAGAATAAAAATAATAATAGATAAAGGAGAATATTATGGCAGACAACAAAACGGTAGCAAAATGGTATAAAGCCATGTGCAAAATGCTTGATAATCGCGGTTGGACGTACGACAAGGATGAGGAAAAGTATAAGATTTCTTGTAAGGTAAGCGGTGACAACGGCACGTTGGACGTACGTATGTACTTGGACGCGGATAGAGAAGTGGCAATTACGTGGGTATTCTTAGATTTGAAAGTACCCGAAGATATGCGCGAAACGATGGCGCACGCGGTAAACGTAGTCAACTACTGTTTGGTACACGGCGCGTACGATTTCGGTCAAGAAAAGGGAAACCTTTTGTACCGTTGTACGTCGTCGTTTAGAGACAGCGTGGTAAGTGAAGAATGGTTTAACTATCTTTTGGGCGTTTCTATTTCTTCGGCGGATATGTATATGGAGAAGTTTAGACGCGTCGTTAAAGGGTACTTGACCGTGGACGAACTGTACGACGAATTGAGAAAGTAAGGGGGGTAAAAGAAAATGGCTGATAAGAAACAATTAAAAGAAGCTGTGGCTACTTATAAAGCACTTTGCGACGCTTTGGATAGAAGAAAATGGAAGTACACGAAGGAAGAAGAAAAGTTGATGGTGCGCTTTAACGTATCGGGCGACGATTTGAATATGTCTTTCGTGATGTTCGTAGATGCGGACCGCGCTTTGGTGCGTTTGATGAGCTGGCTCCCGTTCAATGCCACCAACAACCCCGACGCGGTTTCCCGTGCGGTATTGCAAGCTAACTATAAAATGATTGCAGGTAGCTTTGATTTTAACTACAAAGACGGCGCGATAGCGTTCCGTTTAAGCGCAAGCTATAAGGGCGCGGTTTTGGGCGACGGTGCGTTTAACTATATGATTAACGTAGCGGCAAATACGGTGGACGACTATAACGACGAATTGTTGATGTTGGATAAAGGTCAAATTACCATCGAACAATTTATGAAAAAGCACGCGTAAGCGAGGGTGGATTTTTACGGCGGAGCTGACGGTGGTCAGCTCCGCTTTTTTTCATTATATATATAAGGAAATATGCGGAAAAATCTAAAAAAATCCGCTTTTTTTCAATTTGAGAAAAAAAATGAAAAATTTTCAAAAAAATTGAAAAAGGGTATGCAAAACAGCTTGACTTAAAATTTGTTTCATAATACAATAAATAGGCAAGCTTAGGAAAATGCTACGAAAAACACGTCTTTCCCCGTTAGTTAAGCGGTTTTCGTGGGCGAGAATAGGCGAGAAATGAAAAAAGAAAAACATACGATTGAAAGGAGTAACATATTATGAAAACCTATATGGCACACGCCGAAACGGTTGAGAGAAAATGGTACGTCGTAGATGCTGCGGGTCTTCCCCTCGGCCGTCTTGCTACCCGCGTCGCAGCTGTTTTGAGAGGCAAGCACAAACCCACCTACACTCCCAACGTTGATACGGGCGATTTCGTTATCGTTATCAACACCGACAAAGTGGTTTTGACGGGCAACAAGTTGGAAGATAAAATGTATAGATACCACACCGGCTACATCGGCAACTTGAAGGAAATCCCTTACAAGAAGATGATGGCGGAAAAGAGCGACCTTGCCGTTTACGAAGCGGTAAAGGGTATGCTCCCCAAAAACTCGCTTGGCAGACAAATGTTGAAGAAGCTCCGCGTTTATAAGGGTGCGGAACACAATCACAGCGCGCAAAAGCCCGAAGTGCTTAAAGTTGACTAAAGGAGAGGATTGAAAAATGGCAAAGGCAAACGTTAAAAAGAAAATTCAATTCTGGGGAACGGGTAGAAGAAAGAAGGCAATCGCTCGTGTTCGCCTTATCCCTGGTGGCAACGGCACGATTGTAATTAACGACCGCGCTTTTGAAGATTACTTCCCCCAAGGCACCCTTCAATATATCGTAAAGCAACCCCTCGTTGCTGTTGAAGCGGAAGCAAAATACGACGTAATCGTAAACGTAATCGGTGGCGGTTACACGGGTCAAGCAGGTGCAATCCGTCTTGGCGTTGCACGTGCACTTTTGGAAGCGGAAGAAAATTCCCGTCCTACCTTGAAGGCGGCAGGTTTCTTAACGAGAGACCCCCGTGCAAAGGAAAGAAAGAAGTACGGCTTGAAGAAAGCTCGTCGCGCTCCTCAATTCTCCAAGAGATAATTCGGAGCAATCCACAACAAAAGCAATCCCCGAAACCTTGTGTTTCGGGGATTTTTACGTAAAGGAAAACCTTCTCCGACGGGAGAAGGTAAAGGAATAAAAAATATCCACGAAAAAGCGTGGATATTTTTAGTTATTAGTCCTCAAAGTCGTTAAAATATTCTTTATTGAAAAACTCCGACAAAGTGATACCTGCGCCTTGACAAAAGGCTTTGATAGTGGACACTTTGGAGCATTTTGTTCTCCCTTTGATTAAGTCGTATATCGCGGACGGAGATTTTCCGCCGTTTAACGTCGCTTCGCAAACGTTGATATTCTTTTCTTTGCAAATTTCTTCAATTCTTGTAATGATGGCGTCGTTGATATTCATAATAAGCCCCTTCGTGGAATTCCTATACGGAATTCCACGAAATTATTATACGAACCGTGAAAAATATTCTCTCGTGGAACTCCACGATATTGACAGTATTGTGTATTTTTTAGTATAATAATTACGGAATTCCACGAAAATAGGGGTTAAAATATGCAAGTTTGCTTTATAGGGCATAGAACGATTGAGAAAACGGAAGAGCTTAGAGTAAGATTAAAAGAAAGCATTATTCATTTTATCAATAAGGGGGCAACGTCCTTTCTTTTTGGTAGCAAAAGTGCATTTGACCATTTGTCTTGGCAGGTGGTTACGCAAATAAAAAAAGAATATCCTTTTATTAGAAGGATATACGTTAGGGCGGACTATCCAAAGATAGATAAAGCTTATGAAGAATATTTGCTTGGGTTGTATGAAGAAACGTACTATCCACCCCGTTTGCAAAACGCTGGGAAATATGCGTACGTCGAACGTAATTATGAAATGATAGACAACGCAACCTATTGCATTTTTTATTATAATGAGAACCACGTGTCACAATTACAACGGCGTAGCGGTACAAAAATTGCCTATGCATACGCGGTAAAGAAAAAGAAAGAGATTGTCAATTTATATTTGTAATAGAGAAATTCTTGCAAAGTAGAAAGGGCAATTACATTGACATCTTTTCTTTCATGTGTTAGAATATAGAAAAAGGGGAAAAGGTATGTCCAAGTTTATTGTTGCAATAATTTTAGGTATCGTATGTATCGTAATGGGCGTGTTGAATATAAACGGGCATATCGGCACGTTAAAACGCAAACATAGAAAACGCGTAACGCAAGAAGATTTGCCTATATTTTCTAAGTTGATAGGGGTGGGCACAATGATAATGGGTGTGGCGTTGCTTTTATTCGGTATCTTTTCCTGCGTGTACTTTTTCACGGCGAGTATAGCGTTTGAATATGTCGGGAACGCCGTGCTGATTGCAGGGCTTGTCGTGGGCGGTATCATTAGTGTTTACGCTATGATAAAATACAATAAAGGTGTTTTTTAAGGAGAAAAATGAAAGATAAAAAATACAGGCTTGGCGGATTGTCGTATTTGTTTTAGCCATACTATTTATTATATGTATTTGGGTAAAAAAGGACGTTGGCTCTATCATAAGCGCAACGCCCAAAGAACAAGTATTACCGCTTGTGTGAACTAGCGTAACGTTACTTTAGTAAAGGTGGGACTGATAGCGGGCGCGGTATTTTTCATAAAGTGGATAATAGAAAAAATAAAGAATAAAAAACAATAATAAACACCCCAGTGGGGTGTTTTTCTTTACCGTTTTTTTATTTGCTTGGCGCGTTGTTCGTGGGCTTGTAAAAATTGCAAAACGGCTTGCCGATTGCTTTCGTTTGCCGTGTCGCGCGGTTCGTCCACCACTGGTTGTTCACAAGGTTCGGCGGACGGTGCGTTTGTATCGTCCGCAGGTGGCGTTTGGGGGGCGGTGGCACTGCTCGCCAGCGTTTGTAATAGGGAAAATAATCCAAACGGTTGCAAAAAAATCACGCTCCTTGTCGCTAAATTGCAAAAAATGCTCCGCAATAAAAAATTTTCACGCAAAAATGCTGTGTAACGGGGTGTTTTTGATTGCTTTGCTTTGCATTTTGATATATAATAGAATATGCGTTAAAGTAGGCGAATTATCACTACTTGTAAAAATTCGCTTGCGCAGAGAATTGTAAGGAGTCCTTGACAATGAAGGATAATATCAAAAAAAGTTTAGGCATATTGCTGGCTACCATAGGTATGTGTACGGCGTTTGCAGGGTGCGGTTCTACCGCGTATAAGGGCGACGCGTTGGACGGTACGTTCGATAAGACGGCTACCGTATATTCCAACGGCGGTTTTGCCGTAGAACAAGGCGACTACGTGTACTTTATCAACGGTAAAGACAGCTATGATAAGAGCAATAAATACGGCGAAGTTGTAAAATCGGCTTTGATGCGTATTAAGAAAGCGGACCTTGTGGCTGGCAACTACGACGACGTGAAAACGGTAGTGCCGTCCCTTATCGTTTCGCAAAACTACGACGCAGGTATTTATATCTACGGCGAATACGTGTACTATGCAACGCCTACCACGTACAATACGATGGAAGGGAACGTAGGGAACACGAACATTGACTTTAAGCGTGCAAAGCTCGACGGTAGCGAAGCTCCCGAAGACGCGTTCTTCCGTCTTTCCACCAACTCGGCAAAATACCGTTTTGTGGAAATAGACGAAACGGTGTACTGCTTGTACGAAGAAAACAGCGCGTTAAAATCGTATAACACGGCTACGGGCGACACGACGGTACTCGTTTCGGGGGCGAAATCGGCATTCTTCTACGATTTGGAAGACGCGGAAAACGGCAACGTATATTACACGATGAACGTGAAGGGTAGCTTGAACAGCGAAAACGCAAGTTACGACCAACTGTACTGCGTAAGCGCAGACGCTACGGTAACGTCGATTGACGCGTCGAAAGCGTCCTACACCGTTTCTAACGGCTATACGTACGATTTTGACGAAGAAGAAATGAAAGAAGCCAACGACAACGGTTCGTCGTACGTGTTCAGCGATTATACGACCTATCCGTACGTCAACCTTGGTACGCTCGTTTTAGACGGCGTAGGTAAGAGCACGTCGAAAACGCAATACACGCGTGACGATATGGCAGGTTGTATCGAAACGGCTGGTTATACCTATACGATAACGGGGTATAGAAATCACGGCTTGTATTTTACCCGTACGGCGGTACAAAAAACCGATTCCGCAGGGGAAAACGCAAAGCTTTATTACGTAGCCGATACGACGGTGCAAGCGGACGCTTGGGATACCATTACGGGTAACGCGGACAGCGCGTTGGAAACGGTAGCGACCAACACCACGAACACGGGCACGGCGTTGTTTGATGCAGGAGACGATTTACAATATTACTTCTACGTAAAAGACGAACTTATCTATCGTGGCGGTTACGATAATGAAAACGGCGTGGCTTTGCCTATCGTGCAACTGACCAAGCAAAAGGTTGGCTCGGCAACCCTTTGGAAGTTGGACGAAACGACGCAAATGCTGTACTATTATACGGCGACGGACGGCGGTAACGGTCAAACGCTTTCGATGATTAAGTACACGGGGGACGCGGAAGATTATAACGCGATTTTGGAAAAGGCAGAATTCCAGCCCGTAACGGTAAGCTACGTAGATTTCAATAATAAAGAAGACTGGTATATGCCCGAACTTATCGGCAATACGCTGATGTATGCTAACGTGCAATCGTTTGGCGATACGTCGTACAATTATATTTACGCGGCAAAGCTTGGCACGGTAGAAGAAATTAAGGAAAGAAACGAAAAATATAAAGCCGTACAAGATTATATGGCGGATACTAAATTCACCGACACGGTAAAGAGTGTTATGAAATACTATTTCCGTACGGGCGAAACGGCACTTTACGACGAAGTAATCGATTTGTATAGCGCGTCGCAAAAGAAGACGGTAACCGAATTTATCGAAAAGTTCGGAACAGGAAAAGAATTTGAAAACGCGTTGGAAAGCAACTTTATCGGGCTTGTGGGCAAAGTAACGCAAGATGATAAGGACGCAATGGAACAAGCGTTTAGCAACACGCTCTTGTCGGAAACGGAAGAAACGTCGGAAGACGGAGTAGAGGCTTGGGTGGTATGGCTGATTGTCGGTATCGGCGTAGCGTTGATTGTGGCAGGCGTAATCGTAGCGATTGTCATTGCTAACGCGAAGAAGAAAGCGAAAAAAGCGGAAGAAGACGCAACCGTAAACGCATACAAGCGTAAAATTGATACGCAAGACGACAAGACGATAGACGTTTATGCGGACGACGACGCGGAAGAAAAGGCGGAAGAAGCCGAAAAAGACGCGGAAAAAGCCGTAGAAGAAGAAAACGAATAATCACGTGCCGTAAGGCGTAACGGAGCAACCCAAGATACGGTTGCTCCGTTTTTTGCTCAAATCGCAAAAAAAACGAAAAAAACGAAAAAAATATTAAAAAAACGCTATAAAAACAGTTTACAAAATTCATAATTCTTAATATAATATAGCAAAATCTATAACGAGGGAAAAGATTGATGGCAAGATACGTTTTATGTCCGAGATGTGAATTGAATTTCATTGACGCAGACGAAAGAGAATTTTGCGAAGTTTGCATAAAAGAGTTGAGTGGGGAAAAGACGATAAGCGACGGTTTTGAGGCAGAGGAAACGATAGAAGAAACGGAACTTTGCCCCGTTTGTGGCGAACATTATATGGCGTTTGGCGAAAAGATGTGCGACGAATGTAAGAAGAAATCGCAATACGAAGAAGAACCCAGCGAAGACGACGAAGACAAAGAAGACGCGTCGTGGAGAACGTATTTGGACGACGAAGAAGAAGAGCTGGAAGATTTGGGAATTCCCGATTCCGAATTTGAAGAAGAGGAAGAAGAGGAAGAGGA
>JAFVOG010000074.1 GCA_017505945.1 Clostridia bacterium | reverse complement strand
CGGAAATCGCTTTTTTGACGTCCTCTTTCATAGCCTGCATAGCCACGTATTCCACGTCGTGCAAGTAGCTCGTTGTTCCGCTTTCAATCAATTTTTTCGCGGACATATACCCTGCTTTGGACATATACGAATAATAATTGATTTTACGGATACCGTTTTCTATCGCTTTCCTAAATCCTTCTTCGCTAACACCGCTACCGCCGTGCATAACGAGCGGTAACCCCGTCGCTTTTGCACAATTTTTCACGACGTCAAAATCCAGTTTCGGCTCTGCCGTATAAAATCCGTGTGCCGTACCGAACGCAATCGCCAAAGCGTCCACGCCCGTTTGTGCGCAAAAGCTTTCCGCCTCGTCAGGGCGCGTATAAAAATCTTCCGCTTTCACGCCTACCATTTCTTCAGAGCTACCTGTCTCGCCCGTAACCAAACGCCCAAGCTCCGCTTCCACGCTCACGTTCATTGCGTGCGCCATTTGCGTAACCTGTTTGGTAAGGCGCAAATTCTCTTCGTAAGGAAGAGCCGACGCGTCGAGCATAACGGACGTAAAGCCTAAGCGAAACGCCTTATATATCATATCTAAGGACGTACCATGGTCGAGATGAACGCATACGGGCACTTTTGCATTTTGCGCTACTGCCACCATGGCAGGGCCTACCATAGATATATCGTTATACACGTTATGTACTTCCGCGTGCGCGATAATAACGGGTCGGTTTAACTCTTCCGCTCCGCTTATAACCGCCTGCAAGCTATCAAAGCCCGTTGCGTTAAACATACCGATTGCACTCTTTTCTTCTTCCGCTATTTTTAATATTTCTTTCAAATTTACAAGCATAATTTTCTCCTTTGGAATTGTTTACAAAATTCTTCCATTTTTTCGTACGTTTCTATACCGCTCGTCGCGTCCGCCGTCCGCAAAGAACAGGTAGCCGAAACGGTTGCCATTTCCAAAATTTCTTCGTCCGTTTTTTCTTCGTAAATACCCGCAAGCGCTCCCGAACAAAACGCGTCGCCTGCACCCGTCGTACCCTTAATATACCCGTTAGGCAAACAGTACGACGCTATCGTGGTCAAGTTGTTACCGTCATAACATATCCCTATATCCGGCGTATGCATGATAACCCTTTCTCGCACCCCGTAGTCTTTTAATTTCTTGACGATATCGACTAAATTTTCTTTACTCGGTTGTATTCCGCAAAGCGCGCCTGCTTCCGTTTCGTTAACAATTAAATTATCCACGTACTCTAAACACGGGCGCACGAGCGCATACCGATTAGAATTTTCACTCACAAGGTCAATCGAAGTCTTAATCCCAAGCGCTTTCGCCTTTTTCAAGATTTTCAACCCGTCGCCGTCGTCCACCCTATCCAGCAATAAAAAATACCCAAGATGCAACATTTTTACGGGTAAATTATCCCAGTCAAACGCATCAAATCCAAACTTTGCACTCGCACCTGCATACGTGAAAAAGGTACGTTGACCGCCGATAATACTCATTACGTCGGTAAAGCTCGTTCTTTCCGTTGTATTTATTTGAATACCGTCCGTATTGACCCCGTTATCTTCAAGCGTTTTCACGACGTATTCGCCGTCGCTATCCGACCCCACGCAACCGATTGCGTAAACGGGGAGCGACGGGTTCATTTTGATTAAATCCAAGCCGTCGTTGGGGACCATACCCCCGACCGCAAGCCGAACGGCGTGTATTTTGGTCAATTCACCCGCTTTTGGATAAGCGGATATTTCATTGATTTTATCAACGAGAATGGTTCCTGCAACCGCAATACCTTTTTTCATCTTAGTTACATTCCGCAACGAGCGGACCCGCAAGTTCTTTTAAGAAGAATAATCTACCAGCCAAAGTAGGAATATACGACGAAGTAATCCAAGGCGTTTTACCATATCTAAGCGTCATCCAAAGGGACATACCCTGCCATTGCATACCGCGCCCGAGCGTACCGTCCGCACCGCCGATAGCATAATCTGCTTGTAAGAACAAGCCAGGCCCTATCGTATTCGCACGGCAAGGTACGAGCGTCGTGCGGGATTTGAAACTCGTCAACGCGTTTTGTTCCACGGTCAAGGGATGAATTTTTGCGCCGATACGATAGGGTGCTTTTTCCCATTCTTCCGCCGTCGCATAATCAGATGCAAACGTAGGCTCCCAGAAGGCAATATGACACATTCTGCCTATACCGTATACGAGAATAAGCTTTGCCCCGTCCGCTTTTAACTTCGCTATTTTTTCAGGATAGGTAGGCAAATTTTCTTTCGTTGCAAAATTGCGTTGCGCTTTGGGTACGGTCAATTCCCCCAAGGGATTGAACAACGCTTGCTCCATAGCATACTGGAACGCACCGGAATTATCGGGCGCAAGCGTATTCCCTTCGCTATCCGCCCATTCATCCATATTGAACGTATAAACGTGCTCACAGGAAACTTTCCATTCTTTCAAGAAGTATACCACCCACTTATACATACCCATAGGTCCAACGGGAAGTATAAACGCGATTTTTTCTTTGCGTTCTTTTGCGAGTTTGATTTGCATAGCAATTTCATGCCCCATATACGTTTCAAACTCACCAAGGCTGTCGCATTGAACGGGCGTGAAATTATTATTCCAGTGCGCTTGTCTTTCCGTGATTTTCTCGGGCGCGTCTATACACGCGTCGATTTTTTCAAAATCCCAGCCTGCGGGATAAAAACCTTCCAGTGCACTACCTTTTACCGTATCGTTAAATTTCATTTTTCCTTTCTCCTTTTATGGTAATAATCTTTTTGTCGTTCCTTTCAAATAAACTTGGCATTGTCTAAAACCTTCCGCATAATCTGCGCCACATTGATAACCGCGATATCTCGAACACGTTTTTACCATATCGGGAAAATCAATACCGTCGTGGTCGCGCATCCATACGACTTGGCTTTCATGACATTCAAGCATTTTGAGTTTCAAATCAATTTCGTCGGAAATATCTACGTACTCCGTCGGATTGAAATTTACCCCCGCAAGCGTGTCCATATAATAAATAGGTACGAGCTTGGCAGGCTCTTTATATTTGCTCTCATAATTCGGGAGCGTCGCCGTAAAGCTTGCGTCAAACACAAGACGCGACACCGCCGTATGGTCGGGCATATAATCGTCAGGGTTATGCGTAATGATAAAATCGGGATTTGCATATTTGATAATATCCACGAGCTTATCTCGCGCCTGCTTATTGTTATCGTATATTTCCAAATCGTCAAAACCCGCACAAATCACTTCTATCCCTGCCATGGCACCTGCTTTTTTCGCCTCGTTTGCGCGAATCACTCTAAGCTCGTCAGGCGGAATGACGACGTGCCCCAAATTACCGCTGGAAACGTGGCACACGATAACCGTATCCCCACGTTTCACACACTTTGCAAGCGTACCGCTACACGCTATTTCGATATCGTCGGGGTGTGCCCCGATTGCCAAAACTCTCATAGACTATCTCCTATTCGTTTTATTACTATTAAAATTATATCATATTTCATTATCCTATACAATATTTGAAAATCCCCAAAAAGGGTAAAATAATCTACTTGACAAATAAACTATTTTTATTGTATAATTTTATTATGAAACGGTATTTTAAGCATAAATTAACCAACTTAATTAACGTAAGTAAAATCGTTACCATTCACGATTTTGAGTTCAACAAGGATTTTGCAACCAAAGGCGAGGCGCACGATTTTTGGGAAATCGTATACCTTGAAAAGGGCAATCTCGTCTGTACGGCGGACGGTGAAGAAATCCCGTTAAACGCAGGAGAAATTTTATTCCATAAACCCAACGAATTTCATACCCTTGCCACGGACGGAAAGAGCGCGCCCAACGTATTTATTTTATCCTTTGAATGTCGCTCGGACGCAATGCGGTTTTTTGAAAAGAAGAAATTCGTGCTGGATAAAAGCTTGACCACTTTTTTATATTTAATCTTAAAGGAAGGTAAGCGCACGTTCGATATTCCCTTTTCCGACCCTAAGACAAAAAAAATGCAACTGCTGTCATTACCCACGCTTGGTGGCGAACAGCTAATTAAAAATTACTTAGAGCTTTTTCTTATCAATCTTTTACGCTCGCAAACGGAAACGAAAGACGGCAATAAAATATTTTTACCGCGCAAAGAACTTTCTGGTAAACCTGTAAACGACGTCATTCATCTTTTAGAAAGCGAAATCTATTCCACCTTAACCGTAGAAGATATTTGCCTTAAAACGGCATACGGCAGAGCGTATTTATTTCGTATATTCAAAGAAAAAACGGGAAAAACGATTATGGAATATTACTTGGAATTAAAGATTGAACGGGCGAAACAGCTCCTTCGGGAAAACGAGCTTTCCGTCAAAGAAATTTCCGAAGTTCTCGCGTTTAACGAGCCTAACTATTTCACCAAAACGTTTAAGCGTATTACGGGGCTAACCCCTACGGCATATAAAAGAAGGTGTATTGAGCTCAACGACTAATAACTACTAAAAAGGACCGAAGTTTTCGCAAAAATTTCGGTCCTTTGATTATTAAGATTACTGACGTTTTGCCGTTAACGCACCTTGGTATTCCGTTAAGAAATATTCCGCCACCTTTTGGAAACGCGCATAAACCGCATCACCCTTAAACGCGAACGTTACGCTCATATTTCCGAAATACTTATCAATGATTTGTACGTACATCATGATTTTCTTCTCTTCTAGCCACGCCAGCGATACCGCGTCGTCGTATAAAAATCCGTTGGTGGTAGGCGTTGCCCCGTATTCGTCGGAATATCCGTACTGCGGGAATTTCCCGAATACGTTATGATTGACCCCGAAAGGAATGACTTTATCCCCCTGCGCGTTGGTATATCTAAATTCCCCTGTTTTTTCGTCGTGGAATACAAACGAAAATTTTGTTATCCCCATCGGGTTTTCTTCGCATACGTATTCCTTACCGCTCAACTCTTCTCTAAAAGGACTATCCGACAAACCTTGTATGGCAAGTAATTTCAAATCAGCAGTTACGCTTGCAAGTACTTTTTCCGCATCTGCGTTTTCTGTCAGCGAAGTATTCGCGCATTCGTCTAAAATCAAATCTTCAAACGCACCGATAATAATTTCGCCCATGATTTCCGTGCCTTGACAGTCTGCCGTCGTTACGAACATAAGGTTTTTATCGGGATAACAAACGGTCAACTGTTCGCCCATTCCCATAAATGCAAAACCGTTGCCTGCCACTCGCCAAATCAAATAACCGTAACCTTGACGATAGGTAGAATAATACGCCTTTTCCCTATTATCCACAACCTTTGACGTCGCAACGCGTAAATATTCTTCGTTCATCAGGCGTTTACCTTCCCAAACGCCGTAATTCATAACGAGCTGTCCAAAGGACGCCATATCGCGCATAGTACAAATCATTGCCGAATCGCCCCACGAATCGCCGTTTCTCGTCTTTAACACCGTTGCCGTTTGGAACGTTCCCATCTCGTTAAAGAGCTTTTCTTTCATATACGCAAGCAACGTTTTTCCCGTTAACTTCTCTACGAGCGCGCAAAGCACCTGCGAACCAGGGCTATCGTACGCCCACAGCGTTCCCGACGCGCGAAGTGGTCGCTTTTCGTTAAAATATTGATGTGTTCTATCAGGGTCGTCCGATACAAACCAAGACGACGGACCGCCTGCCGTACTCATTGTAAGCATTTCGCGTATCGTTTGGTCTTTTAACTCATCTTGCACTTCACCGTCGATTTTCTCAGGGACATAATCCACGATTTTATCGTCCAAAGAAAGTTTTCCTTCTTCTTCTAACAGTCCGATAGCTACCCCAACAAAGCTTTTTGTTTGCGAATACATTCTATGATGAAAATCCCTGTGAAAAGGTTTCCAATACTCTTCACAAAATATTTTCCCGTCTTTTAACATCAACAAGCCGTGCATATTTACACCGCGCTTTTTTAATATAGAAATATATTTCGCTACGTTTAAGGAACTAATGCCCGCCTGTTCAGGCGTGATTTTTTCAAACATATTTATTGCCTCCTTTACAATCCCTTTTTTAATATATTATAAAAACCCCTGTTACACGAAATTGTTACATGGCTAAAAGCTTTTACTTCCACCATCCCATTTTCGTCGTCATCTTGTTAATTTCTTCCCATTCGATATTGCCTTCCCAGTAATGCCCCATATCCTTTTCAACAAGTCTGCAATTATCTGCTACGCCTTCCTTTTCGTATATCTTTTTCACCGTTTCATACCCCTTTTGCGTTCCGCTATACAGGAAAACAGCGTCGAGTTTGCCGTTCATAATGGTCAAGGGTCTGGGCGCAATCAAACAAGCTACGTCCTGCATTTCAAACCATTTATAAATATCGGGAATATAATTACAAGCACAGTGATACACCATTAAAATGGATTCTTCAAACGTACAAAACGCACAGCTTGGCGCAGAACATTTGATACGCTCGTCCATGCAAGTCGCGTAATAGCTCAACGTACCGCCACCGGAATTACCCGTAATCAAGATTTTATCGGTATCCAGCTCTTTGAAGTTGGAAAGCAGGTCGATTGCGCGACTGACGTCCCAGCATCTCTCACCAATTGTCGTTCGGCCAAGCTCAAACGCTCTCAACGAGTGATATGCACACATAAGTATATCCGCATTTGTACGCCCCGTCTTTCGTTCGCCGATTGCACGAAGCTCCAACGAAAGCGTCGCATAGCCGTTCTTTACCGCTTGCAACGCAAACTGCCCACGGGGGTGATAGCTTTCGTCCTTTTCGTATTTCTTTATACCAACGGAATTGTGAAAGCCCGAAGAATGTCCTTGTAGAGTAATGGCAACGGGGTATTTTTCCTTACCCGTATCTGGAATACAAAGATAACAAGGCACGAATGCACCTTTTTCACTTTCAAACACAAAACGAATACGCCGATAACCGTCCAACGTAATATCTTCTTCTATTTCCATATTCAGCGGACAAGCATTTTTTTCTATTTGTTTAATGCGTAATAATTCGCTCAGTTTCTCCCGTACCTGTTCTTTCCACTCCGCATAATCCCGCTTTTCGTCAAAAGCAAGTGCGTGCTCCATTGTTTTCACTAAGCCGTCGTGGCACAAATCACCGATAATTTCTTTCATTTTTATCTCCTTT
>JAFVOG010000073.1 GCA_017505945.1 Clostridia bacterium | reverse complement strand
GAGATAAAGCAGGCGTTTCCTACCACTCGTTAGAGCGCGATTTGCAAGGAATCAAGACGGAACAAAAGAACGCCGTACAAACTCCGCAAGTCAAGATTAGCGAAACGTCGGCGACGGGGGATAAACGGACGAAAGCCATACGCTTTATTTTGGCGGCGAAACTCTTTTCAATGCCGTACGCAAAGGATTGTGACGTTTCCAAGTTGGAACTTGGCGACGAAGCGCATATCGTCGTGGCGCAGTATATCCGCGAACGGGAAGAAGCGGGCGAACGTATTCGTCCCAGCGAGCTGTTTGAGCTGTTGGAAGAAGGCTGTAAAGAACTCAACGAAATTTTGGATTTGAACTATGAAGACAAACTTTCGGGGGAGATAGCGGAACGGTTTTTTGAAGACAGTTTGCGCGTGGTAGAATTAGAAGATATTGAAACGGAAATTCAAAGGCTCAACGCCCGTTACAATACGGAAACGGACGACAAGGCGAGAAAGGAAATTGCGAGTCGGCTGATGGAAAAGATGATGCGTCGCAATCAATTAAACAAGAAAAAGAAAAAATAAGATAAGGTTATATAAACGGAGGATAAAAGAGTGAACGTATCCGAACAACAACTCAATGAAATTTTGGACAGTATCGTAAGCGCGTACGGCAAAAAAGGTAGCATTTCTACCAACCAACTGTACGATATGATGGAAAAAATGGACGTAACCGCGACGCAACTCGATTACGTCAATCAAACGCTTACGCAAGCAGGTATTCAAATCGTCGATGAAACGCAACGGGATAAAGAGCTGTTTGAACAAGCGCTTGCCGATATCGGTTTGGACGACCCCGTTAAGATGTATTTGAAGGACATCGGGCGCGTACCTTTGCTTACGGCGGAAGAAGAAGTGGACCTTGCAAAGCGTATGCAGGAAAACGACGTCAGTGCAAAGAAACGCCTTTCCGAAGCGAACTTGCGTTTGGTAGTTTCCATTGCAAAACGGTACGTGGGGCGCGGTATGCTGTTTTTGGATTTAATTCAAGAAGGCAACTTAGGGCTGATGAAAGCGGTAGAAAAATTCGATTATCAAAAGGGTTTCAAATTCTCCACGTACGCAACGTGGTGGATTCGTCAATCGATTACGCGTGCGATTGCCGACCAAGCGAGAACGATTCGTATTCCCGTGCATATGGTGGAAACCATCAATAAGCTGACGAAAGTACAACGCGTACTTTTACAAGAACTCGGTAGAGAACCGACGACGGAAGAAATGGCGGAAGCACTTGGCGTGCCTGTAGAAAAGGTACACGAAATTTTGCGTATAGCGCAAGACCCCGTGTCGTTGGAAACGCCTATCGGCGAAGAAGAAGACAGCCACTTGGGGGATTTTATCGAAGACGAAAAGGCAATTACGCCCAACGATTCTGTGGCGGCTACTATGCTCAAAGAACAGCTGTTCGGCGTGCTGGATACGCTTACGCCCCGTGAAGAAAAAGTGCTTCGTTTGCGTTACGGTATCGACGACGGCAAACCCAGAACGCTGGAAGAAGTGGGCAAAGAATTTAACGTTACGAGAGAACGTATCCGTCAAATTGAAGCAAAAGCGCTTAGAAAGCTCCGTCACCCGTCCCGTAGCAAGAAACTTAAAGATTTCTTAGAATAATGGGCTACGGAAAACGGATAGATACGCTGTGTTCGTTGCTTGTACTCTGCAAAACGTTTGCGGACGTGGGTTGCGACCACGGGTATTGTAGCGAATACGTTTTGCAACGCGGACTTTGCGAAAACGTGATTTTTGCCGATATCAGCAAAGGTTCGCTTGCCAAAGCCGAACGCTTGCTTGCAAAATACGTGAAAGAAGGCAAGGCAAAACCGTCGCTTGGCGGTGGATTTTACGGCGTACCCAAAGATACCCAGCAGGTACTTATCGCAGGGATGGGCGGTAGCGAAATCGTAGGCATATTATCGGATAAAAAGTACGGATTTTTGCCCGAACGGTTTGTCTTTCAGCCTATGCACGACGCGGAGAAATTGCGTAGGTATTTGATAGAAAACGGCGCGTATATCCAAAGGGATTTCACCTTTTTCGATAAGAAATATTACGACGTTATCGTGGGTAGAAAACGTACGGACGGCGAAACGCAAACGTACACGGCTTTGGAATACGAGTTTGGCAAAGAAAACGTACAAACGTTGCCCGAAGCGTTCGTGGCGCGCACGAAAAAACAACTTGGCCAAATCGACGCGTATTTGCAAAGAGAGAATATGGGGCAAGAGAGCAGACAAGAACTACAAGAGAGAAAACTTCGTTTACAGGAGGTGCTGGGCGTTGACTACGAAAGAACTTTATAATATAACGGACGCCATTGCGCCGAAAGTACTTAGCGACGAATACTGTCAAAAATACGGTGCGTACGACAACAGCGGTATTTTAATCGACGCGGGCGCACCCATTGAAAAAGTGGTATTTTCACTCGATTTATCGGACGGGGCAGTGCAACGCGCGCTCCGTGAAAACGCAAACGCCATCGTGACGCATCATCCTGCCATTTACGGGGCGATAAGCGCGATACGCTTAGACGACGGTTTGGGTGAAAAAATCGTGAATTGCATTAAAAACGGTATTTCGGTGATTGCTATGCACTTGAATTTAGACGGAGCAAACGGCGGTATCGACGAGAGTTTACAAGAAGCCGTTTTGCTTGCGACGAAGACGAAAACCAAACCGAATACGCAAATGATGCATCCGTTATCGCAAGGCGGTTACGGAAAGGCGTACGACGTAAATGAAACGGCGTTGAAAGCGTTTAGCCAAAATTTGGGAAAGGCGCTGGGCAGTGAAAAAACGTTGTACTATGGAGACGGGGAAAGGAAGATAGGACGCGTGGCAAGTTTTTGCGGAGCAGGGGTGGACGACGAAACGCTTAGCTTTGCCAAGGCGCAAGGCGCGGACGTTATCGTGTCGTCCGATTATAAACACCATTTCATAGCGCGCGCTTTGGAAATGGGGTTGGCAGTCGTGGTGTTGACGCATTATGCGGCGGAACAGTACGGCTTTAAGAAATTTTATGAAAAGGTTAGTCGGCAAACGGACGCTACGTGCTATTATCACGTGGACGAAGTATTGCTGTGACGAAAGGAGTTATATATGACGAATTTACAGGCACTTTTACAGTATCAAGGCGTAGATGCAAAGCTTTTGAAGTTGGATAGAGAACTGGCGGAAAGCGAAGAGTACAAAGCATACAGAAAAATGCAAAAGTTTATCAAAACTGCGCCCGAAAAGTTAGAGGCGTTGGATTTGAAAGCGACGGCGTTGGCGGCGCAAGCGGCGCAAATTTCCGCACAGTACGCTCAGCTTGAAACGACGCTTGCTGAATTTGAAAACATTGACGAGCTGGTGGAAAACGGTGGGGATATTTCTTTCTATAAAAAGAAAATGCAAGAAATTATCGAACGTTTGCGCAAGTTGAAGTCGGACGCGCTTGCTTTGGAAAAGAGCATTAAGGAAACGAGCGAAGAATACACGGCTTTGAAAGAGAAGATTATGGCTGCGGAAAAACCGTACGCCGTGGCAATGAAAAAATACAAGGCGTTTAAGGAATCGCAAGAAGAACAAAGAAAGGAAATTGAAACGGCGCTTGCTACTTTGGAAAAGAATATTTCCGAGGAGTGGCTGGGCAAATACAAAGCCAAGCGCGAATCCAAGGTGTTCCCGATTGTCTTCCAAGTAACCAACAACGTATGTTTCTGCGGTTTGGACGTTCCGATTGCTAATCGTGATAAACTGAGCGTGGGTACGGAGTGTGACTCCTGCCACCGTATTATCTTTACGGAATAAAGTACGAAATTTTGTTGCTTTGCATATAGTATAACGTGCAAAAAGTGACAGCGGAAATTTCTTTACAACGTTTACAACATAACGCACGGGCGTTTATACAGCGTACGGGCAAACCGATATGCGCGGTGGTAAAAGCGGACGCTTACGGGCACGGAGCAGTAGAGACGGTAAACGCCTTGCAAGGGTTAGCGCAATGTTTTGCCGTATCCATTTTAGATGAAGCGATAGCCATTCGCGTGGCGTCTTGTGGAAAAGAAATTTTGATATTTACGCCACCGCTTACTCTACAAGAAGCCGTTGTATCGGTGCAAAACGGCTTTTCCGTGACGGTGGATAGTATGCGTACGGCACGGCTGGTGGCAAAAGCTACGCAAATCACGAAAAAAGCGGTCAACGTACATTTGAAATGCAATACGGGTATGAACCGCTACGGCGTGGATATACGCGGTTTGGAAAGGGTTTGTAACTATCTTAAAACGTGTTCTTTTGTGCAAGTTAAGGGGCTGTATTCGCATTTATATACGACGGACAGACAAACGTCGCAAGGACAACTGCAATCGTTTTTGCAAATGCGAGCATTTGCTTTGCGGTACTATACGGGGCTGACTTGCCATATTTCCGCAACCTACGGGGCACTGCTTGGAGGCGCGTTCGTTTTGGATATGACGAGAATAGGGCTTGGCTTATACGGCTATTTGCCAAGTGGCGTACAAGTGAACGGTTTGCAAGTAAAACCTTGTATGCGCGTATATGCCGACGTTTCGGCCGTGCACGTGTATCAAGGAGGCGGAGCAGGGTACGGAACGCCCAAACAAACGTTACGGGTTGGCGATACCCTAAACGTGGTGCGTTGCGGTTATGCGGACGGGGTTTTGCGCGGAGATGCAGACGGATTTTTTAATACGCTTTGTATGGACGCGCACGTGCGGATAGGCAGTAAAAAGGTTGGAGAAAAAGTGCCCGTTATGGTGGACGCGGACGAAATCGCAAGACGGACGGGTACCGTTTCGTACGAAGTACTATGCGCGGTAACAAGGCGCGCGGAAAGGAAATACACCTATGGCGATTTTACGGTTTGTAGAGAGCACGGAAACGGACGTGGCGGAACGAAAACGTAGCTTGCGCGCGTATAGCAAGGAAGTGCGCGCAGGACTGGACAATAAGGACGCAAAAGCCGAACGTATGACAAAACACGTGCTTGCATTTTTAGAAGAACGCAAGAAAGCAGGCAACAATACAGTGTTCGTGTATTTGTCTTTTTCTACGGAGGCGGACACGGACGGATTGATAGAAGAGCTACTCGCTCGTGGCTACGAAGTGTATTGTCCAAGGATAGAACAAGACGGTATGCAAGCCGTGCGCTACGGGGAAGATTTTTCCCTTTCGCGCTTTGGCATACGCGAACCGATAGGGGACAAGCTGGTAGGCGCACCCGATTTCGTGATTGCACCGTTTTTGGCGGTGGACAAGCAAGGCAATCGCTTGGGGTACGGAAAAGGATACTACGACGCGTTTTTTAAGCGTTTTCCTACGGCTTTGCGGATAGGTTACGGCTTTGCCGT
>JAFVOG010000072.1 GCA_017505945.1 Clostridia bacterium | reverse complement strand
TGCACATCAACGAGGACCATTTCTACGCGGAAATTTTAGACCCTACCGATTTCCACCCGTTGCCCGAGGGAGAATACGGGGAGTTGGTTTTGACTTCGCTTACTAAAAAGTCTATGCCGATGATACGGTATCGCACCAAAGATATCACCAAGCTAGATTATTCGCCTTGTGCTTGCGGACGTACGACGGCGCGTATGGCGAAACTCAAAGGACGGACGGACGATATGCTCGTTGTCAAGGGCGTAAACGTATTCCCGTCCCAAATCGAAGGCGTATTGCTTTCGTTTAAGGAAGTAGGCGGAACGTACGAAATTATCGTAACGCGCGAAGGGTATATCGACAAGTTAGAAGTTCGGATTGAACTTGTAGATGATTCGATTGTAGGCGATTATGCAAAGATTGAAAAACTGTCCAAAGATATCCGCCACGCGTTAAAGACGGTATTGCAAATCGACGTGAAGCTCACCATTGCTGACAGAATGTCCATTACGCGTTACGACGGAAAGGCTAAACGCGTAATCGATTTAAGAAAAATATAATACCTTGCAGGAGTACATATAATGCAAAAGAAAGAGTTAATGTTGACCAACCAAGCTATCGCGCGTGGCGCGTGGGAAGCAGGCGTACGCGTATTATCGGCGTATCCTGGCACGCCCAGTACGGAAATTGCGGAAAATTTCGTAAAGCTTGACGGTGTATATGCAGAATGGGCGCCCAACGAAAAAGTGGCGGTAGAAGTAGCAGTCGGCGCGGCGGTTGCCGGCGCAAGAGCGATGGCCTGTATGAAACACGTGGGCGTAAACGTGGCGGCAGACCCGTTGTTTACGGTAGCATATACGGGCGTGGGTGGCGGACTAGTTATCGTCGTTGCGGACGACCCTGGAATGCACTCGTCGCAAAATGAACAGGACTCGCGCTATTATGCGCGTTCGTCGCATATCCCTATGTTAGAACCGTCCAACGCACAAGAAGCAAAAGAGTTTACCAAGCTTGCGTTTGCGTGGAGCGAACAATTTGATACCCCCGTATTTTTACGGGAAACGACGAGAGTGGCGCATAGCCACGGCGTAGTGGAACTGTTGGATAGAGAAGAACGCCCGTTAAAGGCGTACGAAAAGAACGCGCAAAAATACGTTATGATGCCTGCTAACGCAATCAAGCGTCACGTTATCGTAGAAGAACGCGAAAAAGCGATTGCAAAGTACGTGGAGACTTGCGGTGTGAACTTTGCCGAATATACCAGTGAAAAGGAAATGGGGATTGTATGCTCGGGCGTCGTTTACGAATACGTAAAAGAAGCGCTCCCCCAAGCCAACGTGTTTAAGGTGGGTTCGGTATATCCCTTGCCCGTAGAAAGCATTCGTGCGTTCTCGAAAAAGGTTGCCCGTTTGGTGGTTATTGAAGAATTAGAACCGTATATCGAAGATACGTTAAAGGCGCAAGGTATTGCTTGCGAAGGGAAAAACCTGTTCTCTATTCAAGGCGAACTGTCGGTGGCAAAACTGTTGCAGGTATTTGAGAATAAACAAATCCCTGTCCCTGCCCAAGTACCCGTTCGTCCGCCCGTGATGTGCGCAGGTTGTCCGCACCGTGGCGTATTCTACGTTTTGAATAAACTGAAATTGACGGTAAACGGGGACATCGGTTGTTATACGCTTGGCGCAGTGGCACCGTTGTCTGCGGTAGATACCTGTGTTTGTATGGGCGCGTCGGTAGGTATGGCGCACGGTTTTAAGAAAGCGACGGAAGGCAAGAGCAATAACGTTGCCGTTATCGGGGATTCCACTTTCTTGCATAGCGGTGTGACGGGGCTTATCAACGCCGTATATAACCAAAGCGGTATTACGTTGATTATTTTGGATAATTCCACGACGGGTATGACGGGACATCAACAACACCCTGCAACGGGTAAAACGCTCGACGGCAATCCCGCGCCCGTAGTCCTTTTGGACGAGCTGTGCAAGGCTTGCGGAGTGAAACATTTGCAAATTGTAGATGCATACGACGTAGTGGCAGTGGAAAAAGCAGTAAAAGAAGCTACGGCAAATCCCGAAGTCAGCGTAATTATTGCACAACGCCCCTGCGCGCTGTTAGATAAGAAACTGAAAAAGCCTGCCGTAAAGGTGACGGATTGTAAAAACTGTGGCAAGTGTATGAAGCTCGGTTGTCCTGCTATCAGTAAGGGCGAAAAGGGGATTGTTATCGATACGGCGCAATGCGTGGGTTGCGAAGTGTGCGTACAAGTTTGCCCGTTCGGCTGTATTAAAAAGGAGGGCGAATAAGATGATGAACGTTTTAATTTCGGGCGTAGGCGGTCAAGGCACGATTTTGGCAAGCCGTGTTTTAGGAAAATACGCTTTGCTTTCGGGTAACGATTGTAAGATTAGCGAAATCCACGGTATGAGCCAACGTGGCGGTAGCGTTACGACGCACTTGCGTATCGGAAAGAAAGTGTATTCTCCCGTGGTATGGGAAGGCAGTGCGGATATGATTATCGCGTTTGAAACGCTGGAAGCGGCGCGCGTAAAGCACTACTTGAAGGAAGACGGCATTTTGCTTGTCAACGAAGAAAAGATTTTGCCTATGCCCTGTATTACGGGTGCGGCGGTGTATCCCGACGACGTAAAGGAAAAGCTGACGGCAGAAGTAAAGGGAGCAAAGTTTATTAAAGCGAAAGAAATTGCTATGCAGGCAGGCAGTGAAAAGGCGACGAATATCGTTATGCTGGGTAGCATTTGCAAACTGTACGGCTTTGATAAAGCGATAATGGAAGAAGCAGTAATCGCTTGCGTTCCCGCAAAATTTAAGGACTTAAACGTCAACGCGTTCCGTATGGGATACGAAAGCGTATAACGTTGTAATTCATAAAGGAAGGATAAATTTATGCAGTACTTTCAAAAAGAAATAGAAACGATGAGCAAAGAAGATAAAAAGGCTTTGCAATCTAAACGGCTTGTAGAAATCGTAAAATACGCCTACGAAAATCAAGCGCCGTACCGTGCGAAGATGGACGCTATGGGCGTAAAACCCGAAGATATCAAATCTATCGACGATATCTCGAAATTGCCGTTTACGGTTAAGCAAGATTTGCGCGACGCATACCCGTTTGGGATGATGGCGCGCCCGAAAAAGGACTTGGTGCGTTTGCACGCGTCCAGTGCTACGACGGGGAAATTGACGGTGGCAGGCTATACCCAAAAGGATATCGATATTTGGGGCGAATGCGCGGCGCGTTCGTTAGTTATGGCAGGCGCAAGCAAGGAAAGCGTCGTGCACGTGGCGTACGGCTACGGCTTGTTTACGGGCGGTTTGGGTATGCACTATGGCGGTGAACAGTTGGGTGCCGTAGTCGTTCCTGCATCCGCAGGCAACACGCAAAAACAAATTCAACTTCTTTGCGATTTTGAAGCGGATATCATTTGCTGTACCCCGTCCTACATTATTTATCTTGCGGAAGAAATCGAACGTATGGGTTTGGAAATCGGCAAGGATATTAAACTGAAAGGGGGTGTATTCGGCGCGGAAGCTTGGTCGGAAGGTATGCGCGCGGATATTGAAAAGCGTTTGGGTATTCGTGCTTGCGACATTTACGGGCTTTCGGAAATCGCAGGACCTGGCGTTGCGTGCGACTGCGAATTTAAGACGGGTATGCACTTCCAAGACGACCATTTCTATCCCGAAATCGTGGACGTAGATACGTTAGAACCGCTTGGCTACGACCAATCGGGCGAACTCGTTATTACGACGCTGACGAAGGAAGGTATGCCTCTTATCCGTTACCGTACGCGCGATATTGCAAGCTTAAATAACGACCCTTGCCCTTGCGGAAGAACGTCGGTAAAACTCAATAAAATTACGGGTAGAAGTGACGATATGCTCATTATTCGTGGGGTAAACGTATTCCCGTCGCAAATTGAAAGCGTACTGTTGAAAAACAAGAATATTCAACCCCATTACCATATCAACGTGGATAGAGTGAACAACTTGGATACGATGGAAATCGTGGTGGAACTCTCTCCCGATATTTCGTTGGACGAAGTGGCGCACGTAGAAGAAATCCGCAAAAAACTTGCGTCGGATATGGCGTCGGCGTTGTCCGTTAGCGCGAAAATCACGTTGGTTTCCCCTGGTACGGTGGCAAGAAGTGAAGGTAAGGCAAAACGTATTACCGATAGACGTAAATTTTAATTAAGGATAAGGAGAGAAAAAGATGATTAAACAAATCGCAGTATTTTTGGAAAACAGAGAAGGCAGAGTAAGCGAATGCTGTAAGGTATTAAAAGACGCAAACGTAAACTTGCGTTCGATGTCCATTGCAGACACCAAAGAATTTGGCATTTTGCGTTTGATAACCAGCGATAACGACGTGGCAATGAAAGCACTGAAAGGCGCAGGGTTCTTGGCGTCTATCGTTGAGCTTGTCGCTTTGGAAGTACCCGATAAGTCGGGCGCTTTGGCGGAAATGCTTATCGAATTGTATGAAGGCGGTATCAATATCGAATATATGTATTCGTTTGCAGGCGAAAACGGTCACGCACAAATCGGCTTTAAGACGAACACTCCCGAAACGGCGGTGGCAATTTTGGAAAAAGCAGGCGCAAAAGTTTTATAAGATTGAACGGAGTATCACTATGCAAAGGGGCGTTATTCTCATCAACGCATATCTAAAATCGCAGTCGCAAAAACGGCAGGCGGAGCGTTTGCAAGAAGAACTTGCAAACGTGGGCTTGACGGCGGATATCCTCCGCAACGATGCGTTTTTTGCGTGCGTGGACGGGGAAATACGCTCTCTTTTGCCTGAAAAATACGCGTTTTGCGTGTATTTGGATAAAGACAAGTATATGTCGCAAATGCTGGAAAATACGGGTTTGCGCCTGTTTAATCCGCACTCCGCTATTCGCGATTGCGACGACAAAATGCAAACGTATCTTTGTCTTGCGGGTAAGGGCGTGCCCCTTATGAAAACGCTCCCCGGACTGCTTTGCTACGAGCCTACCGAACCAATCCATTTGCAATCGGTACAGCGCATAGAACAAGAAATCGGCTATCCCGTCGTGGTCAAAGAAAGTTTCGGCTCGCTTGGCAAAAACGTATATTTGGCGAAGGACAGGGCGGAGCTTTTAGCAGTTATGGAGCAGTTAAAGTGCCGTCCGCATCTCTTTCAAAAGACGGCGCTTTCCAGTATGGGCAAGGACGTGCGCGTAATCGTAGTCGGTGGAAAAGTTTTGGGGGCTATGCTCCGAAAATCGGACGTCGATTTTAGAAGTAATATCGAACTTGGGGGGACGGGCACACCGTATAAGCTTTCCAAATCGTGGGAAGAACTGTGCGTACGGGTGGCGGAAATTTTGTCGCTGGATTATTGTGGAATCGATTTGCTGTTTGGTGAAAATGGCGAGCCGATGGTTTGCGAAGTCAATTCCAACGCCTTTTTCGGTGGATTTGAAAGCGTTACAGGCGTCAACGTAGCCAAAGCGTACGCCGAGTATATTAAAAAAAGTATTTCATAGGTTGCCGTATGCAAAAAATAGCCAGCTTTACTATCAATCACGATACTTTGCAAAAGGGGATGTATATTTCCCGTATAGACGGGGATATCGTCACGTACGATATCCGTATGAAACTGCCCAACGGGGGCGATTACCTTTCGACGGGGCAAGCGCACACCTTCGAGCATTTGTTTGCAACGTACGCGCGAAACAGCCGTTTGGGGAAGGAGATTATTTACGTAGGGCCTATGGGTTGTAGGACGGGTTTTTATTTGCTTGTCCGCGATACTTTATCGCACGAAAACGCGATTGCACTGGTGCAAGAGAGTTGTGCGTTTATCGGTGCGTTCGACGGGGAAATTCCGGGCAACCAAAAGGCGGAGTGCGGAAACTATCTCGACCACGACTTGGTTGGAGCGAAACGGCTTGGAAAAGAAATGGCGGACGTATTGCGGGGCTGGACGGTGGAAAAACTCAAATATCAGGAGTGATTATGTTAGATTTAATTAAGAGTAGAAGAAGTATTAAGAAGTATCAAGATAAGCCCGTAGAAAAGGAGCTTATTCAAAAAATCGTAGAGGCAGGAACTTGGGCGCCTACGGGTAGAAACCGTCAATCGCCGATTATTTTAGCCGTTACGGATAAAGAGATTATCAAAAAGATGTCCAAGACCAACGCGGAAGTTATGGGTGCGGACACCGACCCTTTTTACGGTGCGCCCGTAGTGCTTGTCGTACTTGCTGATAAAACGGCTTCTACGTATGTATACGACGGTTCGCTGGTTATGCAAAATATGATGCTTGCAGCGCACGCGTTGGGGTTGGGGAGCTGTTGGATTCACCGTGCAAGAGAAACGTTTGAAAAGCCTGAATGGAAGGCGTATTTGAAAGGTCTTGGCATTGAAGGGGAATACGAAGGTATAGGGAACTGTATCGTGGGCTATGCGGATATACAGCCCCAAGAAAAGCCCCGTAAAGAAAACTGGGTATATTATATTGATTAAAGGAGAATATTATGGAAAACAAAATTATTTGCAATTGTAAACAAGTATCGGTAGCGGACATTGAAAAAGCATTGCACGAAGGCAAGCGTTTTTCGGACGTAGAAAAGGCGTTTGAAGAAGTACAAATGATTACGCATTGTTCGACGGGTTGCGGTGGTTGCCACGACAAAGTACTTGACGTAATTTCCCAACTGATGGCGTAAACGTATGCAAACGGGTATCTCCACGGCATCGTTGTTTTTGCGTAAAACGACGGAAGAATCGCTCCCTTGTATTCAATCGATGGGCGTACGCAATGCCGAAGTGTTTTTGACAACGTTTAGCGAATACAGCGAAGACTTTGCAAAGTCCGTTGCCAAAACCAAGGGGCAGGTACGGGTGTATTCCGTACATACGCTGAATACACATTTCGAACCGCAACTGTTCCACGTATATGATAAGACGCGCGCGGACGCGTTCTACTTCTTAGAACTAGTGTTAAAAGCAGGGCGTGTGTTAGGCGCGGACCATTATACCTTTCACGGTACGGCGCGTTTCAAGCGCGGTACACAATCGGGCGAAAAGGATAATTTTCCTGCGTTTATTAAGGGATTTCAAGACAGTTGCGCGCTTTGCGAAAAATACGGCGTTACGCTGTGTTTGGAAAACGTAGAATGGGCGCTGTATAACCGCGTGGGCGTATTTTCGACGATTGCAAAGGAAGTGCCTGCTTTGCGTGGCGTGCTGGATATTAAACAGGCGCGCATTTCGCAAACACCGTACGAAAAATACCTTGCGGAGATGGGCGAAAAAATTACGCACGTGCATATTTCCGACGTAGATGAAAACGGCAAAATGTGTTTGCCTGGACAAGGCACGTTCGATTTTGATACCTTGGTAAAACGCTTAAAGGACGTCGGATTTACGGGTAAGCTTTTCTTAGAAGTTTACCGCGATAATTACGATACGTTAGACGAACTGCAACGCTCTTGCCAGTACGTGGATGAAATTTTATATAAAAACAACTGTTATTTATAATTTTTTTTACAAAAACTATTGACAGGCGAATATCTTTATGTTATTCTATAAATAAGATTAAATCCTATTAAGGATAAAAGGAGAATATTATGAGAGTATATCAATGCGAAAAATGCAAAAGAACGATTGTTACGAAAGACGAATTAAAGGAATTGCAGGGCTGGGTAGAGC
>JAFVOG010000071.1 GCA_017505945.1 Clostridia bacterium | reverse complement strand
GCTTTTTGGTGTACCCGTTGGGGTTCTTCTTGCGCAAAGTATGGTTCTCTTTGCGCTCGGTCAACGCAAACGCTTAACTTATGCGTTTGCTCATCTCGTCCCAACCTCGACGAATACGCCCTCTCACAGTAGTTTAACCCCCTACACATCAAAAAAACGCCCCCACAAAGGGGCGTTTTTTGGTGCACCCGGCGAGACTCGAACTCACAACGAGGGCGTCGGAGATGATTTTGCCTATAATTTTTTTGCGTAAAATTGCATATTTGAGCAGTTTTTAGCTCGATTTTTGAATATTTTGTCTGTTTTTTTGTATAATGCGTACTCAAAACAACCAAAAATTTTAAAAAATTCAAAACGTTGGGTGGGTTTTTGGGTGGGCTTTTTCAGGTGGGTTTTTCTTGTATTGTTTAATAAAAAATTTCCCGCTTTTATTTGTTGATATATTGAAAGGGTTTGAATTTTTTTGAAACATATGCTATACTAATATTGCAGTGAAACTTTAATATACAACAACATAAGTTTACAGAGGCATATCGCGCGCCCGATGTGTTTCCTTACGTTTTAGATTGTTTAGTAGCGATAAACAAAGCTATGTTGTTCCGTTTCATATTTGGCTCACATTTTTAAATAAAGGAATGATTCTTATGAAAAAGAAACTATTAATTATAATACTATCCATTTTAAGTGTTTGTTTATTAATGTTTACTTTTGCCGCTTGCAATAATAACAATAGTGGAGAAAGCTCCCCTGATGAGGATATTGAATACAGTCAAAATTTAGCATACACCATTAGCGAAGACGGGACTTATTATATTGTTAGAGGTTTAGGTTTATGCTCAGACAAAGATATAGTCATTTCTCCAACATACAAATCATTGCCTGTATTAGAAATTGCTGATAATGCTTTTGAAAACGAATCAATTACTAGTGTTTCATTTCCCAAAAATGTTTCCGTTATTGGTGAAAAAGCATTTTCCGAATGCCAAAATTTAACTCAAATAACTTTTGGTGAAGATATAACAACTATTGAATCTCACGCTTTTTATAAATGTCCTAAATTGGCACTAATTGATTTTGGTAATAATCCATTAACTATTTCGCAATATGCGTTTTATTTGTGTGAAAATCTTACTTCAATTGACCTTGGCTCTACTGTTTCTATTGGTTCGTATGCTTTTTGTGGATGCGACAAATTGACAAGTGTTAAAATAAATGAAAACATCACTTATATAAGCGACTCCGCTTTTGAAGGGTGTGGCAATCTAGTATATAATACATACGGAAATTGTACCTATTTGGGTAACGATACTTGTAAATATATCGCTCTTTTTGAGGCTACCAAATCTTTAACCTCGTGTATTGTGCAAAATGGAACAAGGCTGATTTTGGCTGAGGCATTTAGGAATTGTACAAGCCTGAAAAATATCACTCTTCCAGACTCTATAATTGATATTGGTTATTCTGCTTTTAGAAATTGCAATTCCTTAAAATCAATTGAAATTCCTATAAAAGTGGTTGATATCGGCGATTATGCATTTCACGGATGCGTTTCATTAACAAATATTGATTTTAATGCAAAAAACTGTTCCAATTTACCAACTGAAGTTTTTGCTGACGCAGGAATAAACGGAGCAGGTATATACGTTAAGATAGGAGCAAACGTTCAACAAATTCCAGCAAATTTATTTGCTGGAAATCCTTATAATCCTCTTTTTACAACGACTTCTCCCAAAGTCGTAAATATAGAATTTGACAACAACTCAAAATGTACAAACATATGTTCAGGTGCATTTTGCAACTTAACTGAATTAACATCACTAAAATTGCCTAATTCTATTACAACTCTTGGGGAAGGCGCTTTCAGGGATTGCTATAATTTAATAACGGTTACGCTTGGAACAAATGTTAAGGATATAGCATCAACAACATTTGAAAACTGTTATAAATTAATAGAAGTTTGTAACAACTCTAATTTCCTTAATATATCAGCATCATCAAAAGATAATGGATATATTGGTTATTATGCAAGAAATATCTATAAATCACCCGAAAACAGTAAGTTAAATTATAATGAAAACGGATGTGTAACCTATGGGGATGGACAAACACTGATATTGGTAACTTATAGAGGAAATTCAACTAATGTCAATATCCCTGATGGTGTTACCGAGATAAATAATTATGCATTTTATTGTACTCGCGTTGAAACGGTAAATATCCCAAGTACTGTGAGCAAAATTGGCAGTTACGCTTTTTACTACTCAAGTTTAACTTATATTAAAATACCAAGCAGTGTTAATAGCATAGGCTCATATGTTTTTAGAGGATGTTCTTCTTTAATGGGAATAGAATTTGAGGATAGATACTCTTGGTATCATACAACAAGTAAGGAAGATTGGTTTGCAAAAACGGGAGGAACTTATATTGTTCCATACTCTTATCCTGATGTAAATGTTTCTTCTTTTACGGATGACCGATTATATTATTATCATTACTGGTATAAACTTGATGAATAACAATTCCACAATCACCTTGGAGGGTATAAAAATGACATTACCAACACCAAAGAAAATATGTTTCGAAAAATCATTATATTACTTCAAAAAAAATAAGAATACTTATGCTCCTTGTGACTGTCATAATAATACTTATTTACATTTTTATGATTGCAATTATGAGGAAGTGGAAAAACGGGAAAATGATTTTACATATATTACTGGATTAATGATTTATAATAATGGCGACAATAAATATTGCGTTGTTCACTCTTGGGTAGAAGATAATGAAATGATAATTGATACCACTTCTTTGGCTAATTCGCAATTAAAGTTATTGAGTGTATTCCCAAAAGACTATGTCAAAGAAATTGAAGAACTGTTGAATAACAAAATTTCTTATATCCCATATTTTTCATTAAGCCATAAACAGTTTAATGCTAAATGCAAAGAACTTTTTATTAAAAGTGCTTATAATGAACAGGAATATATAAAAGCCATTGAACGTTATTTGGTTTCTATTACTCAAAGCATTGAAAAAGACAAAGGCTTTATGCTGACAATAGAGACTACACTTGGCTGCGAATTTAAAAAAGACGGTTTCCACATGGAAATAAAGTAAAATCGTTAATCTAAAATTATTAAACTTAATAAAAACTTTTAGGGCAGGTCTTTACGTTCTGTCCTTTTTGCATAAAATAAGAACGTAAACCTTGCTTGATTTACGTTCTTGATGGTATGCCTGGCGGGGCTCGAACCCACAACATCGACGTCGGAGGTCGACATTTTATCCAGTTAGACTACAGGCATATTTTATAAAATTATTCAATTTTTATTCGTTGATTTTAAAACGCTCAAAAGAAAAGTTTTGCAAATTATTATCAACAACTTTTTACCGTTTTAAGCACGAAAATTGTCTTTTCGGGTGGGTTTTTCGCCCTTGCATAAATGCAACCACAACATATTGTATTTCAAGTAAATACTCTCAATCAATATCTTGTATTTTGTTGTGGATAACTAAAAACCGTCGGAGGCCCTTGTTTTATCCAGTTAGACTACGAGTGCGCATTCCTTTTTTCAAAAGTACCTATATTTTACTATTTTTTGCTTTCATTTTGCAAGCATTTATGCTATACTATTTATAAAATCGGAGAAAAAATTTCTCCGCGTTATAGAAAAAGGTTGGTTTTTATGTCAAAAACAGTCGTTATCGGTATGAGTGGCGGTGTAGATAGTTCGGTTGCCGCGCTCCTTTTGAAACAACAAGGATATAACGTTATCGGGCTATTTATGCAAAACTGGGACGAAGTGGACGAAAACGGTTGTTGCACCGCGGAAGACGATTTCGTCGACGTGCGCAGGGTAAGCGCGCTTCTCGATATCCCCTATTATACGGTCAACTTTGCCAAAGAGTATATGGACAGGGTGTTTTCCTATTTCCTTGCCGAATACAAGGCAGGTAGAACGCCCAACCCCGACGTTTTGTGCAACCGCGAAATTAAGTTCGGTCCGTTTTTAGAAGAAGCGAAAAAGCTGGGCGCGGACTATATCGCTACGGGGCATTATTGCAAAATTTTACACGACAACTGCGTGCATTATCTGCAAAAAGCCAAAGACCAAAACAAGGACCAAACGTATTTCTTAAATCAGCTTTCCCAAGCGCAACTGGCGGACGTTTTATTCCCCTTGCAAGATATGGACAAGCCCGACGTGAGAAAAATCGCGCTGGAATACGGGCTTGCTACCGCCAAGAAAAAGGATAGCACGGGCATTTGTTTTATCGGAGAACGCAACTTCAAAAAGTTCCTTTCTACCTATCTGCCTGCTCAGCGCGGTAAAATTCTCGATTTATCGGGTAAGCAAGTGGGCGAACACGACGGCTTAATGTATTACACGCTGGGCCAGCGCAAGGGCTTAGAGCTTGGCGGTATCAAAGGCGATACGGAAGGCGGACGTTGGTTTGTCGTCAAAAAGGACTTGAAACGCAATATCTTATACGTTTCCCACGGCGACGAAAGTCCTTTATATTCTAAATCGTGCGAAGTGTCGGGTTTTAACTGGATTCCTAAAAAGCCCGAACAAACGGAATTTTCGTGTATGGCAAAATTTAGATACCGTCAGCCCGACCAGCCCGTACGGGTAACGATTAAGCAGGACGGCGGACTGCATATCGAGTTTGAGGAAAAGCAACGCGCCGTTACCGAAGGACAATACGCCGTTTTGTACGACGGCATCAACTGTTTGGGCGGTGGCGTAATCGAAAGCGCGGAATATTAACCGCATACCTGCCCCAAGTATAAGGAGTATATAATGAAAAAGATAGCAATTATTACAGGCGCGTCCAGCGGTATCGGCAAGGAGTTCTTTTTACAGCTTATCTCTCGTGAACCCACTTTGGAAGAAATATGGGTGATTGCACGTAGCGAAGATAAATTGCTTGCGTTACAAGACCTTTCCCCTATTCCTTTGCGCGTGTTTGCTTTGGATTTGTCCAAGGCGGAAAGCATTGCCGTTTTAGAAAAGGCGTTAAAGGACGAAACGCCCGATATTCGGTATTTGATTTGCGCGTCGGGGTTTGGTCGGTTTTGTGCCGTGGACGACGATAATCGCGAAGTATTAGAAAATATGGTCGATTTAAACTGCCGTTCTATCGTAGGCGTAACCAAAGCTACCGCGCCCTATCTTTCGCAAGGTAGCGTTGCCCTGCTCGTTGCGTCGGTGGCGGCGTTCCAACCTATCCCGTATATCGCAACGTACGCGGCAAGCAAAGCGTTCGTGTTATCGTACGGCAGGGCTTGGAACAGAGAGCTTAGAAAAGCACGTGGAGCGCGGTGCTTGTGCGTTTGCCCGTTTTGGACGAAAACGGCGTTCTTCGACAGGGCGTTATCCGAAAATACCGTGGTAAAAAAATACGCGGTAATGTACGAGCCCAAACAAATCGTAACGCGTGCCTTTAAGGACCTAAAAAAGAAAAACCGCGACGTGTCCATTCACGGCGCGTACACCAAGGCACAATCCTTGCTTATCAAACTTTTGCCCCATAAATGGGTAATTAACATTTGGTTAAACCAACAAAAATTGAAATAAAGTAACGCCCACTATCGAAATAGTGGGCGTTACTTTATTTCCGTTTCGTCTTTTTATCGTCCATTTTTTTAGGATTATTTTTTTCTTCCACCACTAAATATGGCTTCAAAAAACTTAATGATGCACTCGCCTATAATAACCCCTTTTACAAAAGCCCAAAAATTATTTTTTTTCATAAATTATTGTTCTTGAATGTCGTAAAATTTATATGCCCCAACTCTAATTTTCCCCTGTGCAGTATTTATCGCGCTTTCCCTTGAACCTCTTACGGTTTCACTATACGCCACAATTCCACAACGGTACTGCGTCTCGGTGTGATAATACCTAATGATAAATATTTTCATCTATCTTAATCCTCCTTTTCTATAAAATATTCGTCACCATCTTCAAATGCAGGCTCTTGCTCATCTAAATCTTTATCTCGGGGGTCATAAAAACGAAACGTCCTAAAATCGAATTTTAAGGAAAAGCAACCTATATCCCCCGTTTGATTTTTCAAGATATAAAAATCCACCCACTCTTTCTCTACATCGTCGTTTTCCATTTGCTTCGCCGTATAAAGCCCTGGACGGATAGACAGTATCACTTTATCCGCTTCTCGAAAAACGTGTTTGTCTTGAATTTGCTCTATGCGGGAAAGATTTCCGTCGTATCGAAAATAATCGTCAACAATCACGGAGATATTCAATCGCGTGGAAAGTTCTTTTAGTATGGAAAGCGCATAACGAATATCTTCATTTGCATAATCCCTTAAACGGCGTAGTTCGTCAATAAATACTACGTCTACTCCAAACGACGTTTTTGCTTCCGCCACGCAAAGCACAATTTCTGCAATCGTATACACGTTATCGATAACAAGCGACTTTGCATTCCCCTCGCAAAGTTTTTCCTTTAACCATTGTCGGGCTTGATTTATTTTCTTTACGTCTTTTTCGGTACGATTTTTACACTCCCCATAGCGTTCATATTCCACCCCATTTTTAATACAAGCCAATTTATTATAGAAAACTTCTTTACTTCCCCCTAACGTAAAATACAAACATTTTACGGACGGAACGTAAGAAAGCATATTGACCAGCATTTGTGATAAAAATGCCGTCTCCATCCCTGCGGAAGTATATATCGCAACAAACTCGCCACGCTTGATACCGCCAAACCGTCGCTCGTCTAATCCTCTAAAACCCGTTTTAAAAATATCTCGTCCCATAAAAATATACTCTCCTTACTTTTTGTAAAGAGAGTATATTATTTTTGTTGTACCAAATTTGGGATTATTAATTTTTATTATAGCCGAATTTTCTCGATTGAAAAACTTCCTTCCAATAAGATTCTCTTTTCAAAATATAGTCGTCGTCCACTTTTGAATTATAGTTTTCCAATATTGTATATTGAAAATTTTGCTTAATATAATCAAACCCTTTTTCTTCAACTAACGCAATTAAATCTTGATTGCCACCGTGTCCGTTATGCACATACGTACTCCACCTTGCAAGAAGCATTTCTTTTGCCGTTGCAGAACCAACATACATTTTTCCTGTCGCTTTATCGGTTTGCAAATACACTGCTTTTTGATTGCGAAGCGCGTTATGATAACTTGGATATTCCCCGTCTATAATAGTTTTTAATTGTTCATAGGTTAAACTAACGTTATCGTAGCCAGGAAAATCAAACCCCGTGAAAATAGCAGGCAAAATCTCTTTTACTTCTAAATCGTTTATTAAGTCCGAATTTCTAAACAGTTGCTGTGTTTTATTGTGGTAAGAAAGAACAACTCGTCCATACAAATCCTTATATTTTTCTATGGTTTCATACTCAACTTGGATGCCGTTTATACCGTCTGAACTGTTAATAGGCTTATCTAAAACTTTGTTTATTTTCCCAACTGTAAAAAGCAACCATCTATGATTGCCCATATTGACTAATCCAATGGAAATTTGCCCTTGTCTATAAGGCTTATTGTTCCAATAATTCCAATCTAACAATAATTGTGGATTCTTCTTAAATTCTTCAATAGGGTTTGTATGACCATTGTAAGTATTTAGCCTTATTTTTGTTCTCGATAATTCTTCTTGCGTTAAACCTAACAAATCGTTTAATTTTAATTTACCGTCCATAATCCTACTCCTTATATTTTTCATTTGCTTTTTGTACGTTCCTTTTTATACGTTCACGCAAATCCTTAGGCAACAATATTTCCACCGCGTTGAGATATTGCATTGCCCAGTATTCCATAGCGTTGACACTAGCTTTTATCCGTACTAAAAACCGTCCGTTTTTGGGATTATGTTGCAGGATATTTATCCTTTAATAAAGTTGCGATTTCAAACATTTCTTTTGCAATATCATTTTCAGTAAAATTCTTTTCGCTACCAAACTTATATGTTTTTAATGTTAAATGTTTTCCCCAAAAAGATTCATTGCACTCTTTTAATTGGGAAAACTTTTCTTTAAGCCATTCTCGTTCCGACTGAAAGTCTGCACTTTTGCCTTTTTTTCTATTCCATAATGTCAATGTTATTTCCGTTGGTATTGTTTTATCTATATAAGTTTCTATTGCAATTTTATCCCCAACAGCATTCTGCACATTAATCCATACGCTAAAATGTTTTGCTCCATTTTGCAGGCTTGGCAAATAAACATTATATTCAAATGAATCGCTTAATAATTTATCGAGCTCAGATTTTATAGTTTTGATAAATACTCGCTTACATTCTATATCATTAAAATATTTTTCTATCATCCTTTGAAAATCGTACCGATTTTCATTAATAAACTGTTGCCATTCCATATTTATACGCCCAACACCTTTGAGATTTTTTATATTACTAATAAATTCTTCCATAAGAAAAGTCCATTTGTCTTTTCTCGCAGTTTTTTTATAATTTAACTCAATTTCTTGAATCAATTCGTCATATGTAATATTAATAAAACGCCCACCATTTTCAGCTATAACTTCTTCCCTTAAAGTCAATAAAATTTCAATAGGCTTTTTCCCTCGCTCTATAATTTTATTATGATATTCTTCAAACGGATTATAAACAGACGAAAAAATTTTATTTTCAATGCCGATTATATATTCTTCAAGTGGTATAATTAAGTCGATTCTTTTCTTATTTTCGGTTGAAATTTCTCTTACAACAGGCTCAACATTTACACAGTTGGTTATCTCAATCTTCTTTTTTCTTTTATGGCTATAACAATTCAAAAGACTTTTTGTCCATAAATCTCCAAAAGCGTGTTCTTCTGTCGCATCAAAAAAGAAACGCAATATATTGGATACTACGTTTTCGTAATGTGCATATTCAGCAATATCAAAAATAGTTCGCTCTCGTTTTTGCACTTCAATTAAGCTTGCTGTTTGCAACAATTTTTTTAGCATTTCCCTTTACTCCTTATACTTTTCATTTGCCTTTTGTACGTTGTTTTTTATCCGTTCACGCAAATCCTTAGGCAACAATATTTCCACCGCGTTGAGATATTGCATTGCCCAATATTCCATAGCGTTGACACTAGCTTTTATCCGTACTAAAAACCGTCCGTCTTGCCGTTCGTCTATTCGAATATCCTTTCCAAACCAGTCGATAATTTGGTCGATAACCCAGCCGTCTGCGATAAACTCTATCCGTTGCGGTTCGTCAAAAAACATATAGGGCATAGACGAAGAAAAACGCTTATAGTCCAGCCCGTTTTCAAATCCTGCCACCGATTTTAACGGCGTTCCACTTTCATCCAAAAGTTCGATATTCGTAATTCTATCCATACGGTAATACTGGATATGTTGCCACTTTTCGTTATACCCCATTAAATAATAGCGTTGATTGTGCAAAATCATTTGATAAGGGCTTACCGTATGAATTGCCGAACGGTGCATTTTCTTATCCGCGCCGTACTTGTTATACTCAAACTTGATTTTTTTGCACGTTTCAATCGCTTCGTCAATGATTTCTATATTGTAAAAAACGGCAACGTTTTCCGTCTTATTCCAGTCTTGCACGGAATAGATATTTTTGACGTGCTTTTTGAAATACTTATTCGATTGCGCGCAAAGCTTGTCAATGAGCGTTTTCGACTGTTTCGGCGTGATATGCTTGCTAGATAAAACCCCGTCAATCAACAATCGCAATTCGC
>JAFVOG010000070.1 GCA_017505945.1 Clostridia bacterium | reverse complement strand
ATCACTTGGATTTTCCGACGCAGTCGTTTCCGTGTCCGTGGATTCGGATAATATTAACGTGTTTATCAAGTCGTCCGAACTCAATTACGATACCGCGCTTTCCATCTATAATATGATGAAAGAAGAAACGGGAATCGTAGCAGGAAACATTATAATTATGCCCGTACATGCCGAAAGCTGAAAAAAAGAGAAAAAAAACCGTTAAAACAGTAGAAATATTCAAAAAGATGTGTTATAATAGAGTTGATACAAAATAAGGAGTCTTTTTGAATGTTCAATATTAAATTAAACACGAAAGATAGTCAAAGCGGAAAAATTGTTTACAATGCAGGTATCGTGCACAATATCGTTGCTCTTGCGGTAGCGGAAGTAGAAGGCGCGGTGCTTGTGCAAGGCAAGAAGAACGGTATATCCTTGTATTTGGAAAAAGACGGAATTTACGTAGACGTATCCGTAACCGTTAAATACGGTTATAACGTGCCTGAGCTTGCGTACCGTATTCAACAATCGGTAAAGCAAAGCGTTGAAAATATGACGAAATATAAGGTAGCCGAAGTTGACGTGCATATCCGCGACGTTGTATTTGTAGATGCGCCCGTGCCTGAAAAGGAAACGGAAGAAGAAGTGGCGGAAGATACGCAAACAAAACCGAGTGAAAATTAAAAAGCAGAGCGATTACCCTTCTAAACAGAAGGGTTTTCGTCGTATATAAACGGAGTGTACTATGAGAAATACAGCGAGAGAAGTGGCGCTTAATATCATTTTTGCTAAGCAATTTAATACCGATTGCTTGGAGTCTTTGACAAAAAAGGTTTTTAAGCAGTTTAAGCTGGAAAAGGAAGAAGATATTCGTTTTGCAAACGATTTAATCAAGGTGGTGGAAACCAATCGTGAAGAACTGATTAGAGGGATTGAAGACGCGTGTCATCATTACAAAGAAAACCGTATCAATCCTATGGATAAAAGTATTTTATTGATTGCTATGGCGGAAATTCAATACTTTGACGAAATTCCACCGATTGTTTCCGTTTCCGAGGCTACGGGGCTTGCGAAAAAATATTCCACCGAAAAGAGCGCGGATTTTGTAAACGGCGTGCTTTCGGGCGTAATCAATAAATAATCAAGGACGAACAATGAAAATTATCGACGGAAAGGCTCTGGCGACGAAAATGCGCGTAGAGCTGAAAGAAAAAATTGAAAAATCCGCTATAAAGCCAGGACTTGCGGTCGTAATCGTAGGGGAAGACCCTGCGTCGCGTATTTACGTGCGCAATAAAATCAAGGCTTGCGGTGAAATCGGTATTCAGTCCTTTTGCTATGAATTACCCGCAACGTCGTCGCAAAAGGAAGTGGAAGATTTACTCGATAGCTTAGCGGTTAATCCTAGCGTACACGGTATTTTATTGCAGTTGCCTTTACCCAAGGGGTTTGACAGCGAATCGGCAATGTCGCATATTCCCGTTGAAAAGGACGTGGACGGTTTTTCGGCGGAAAATTTGGGGCTTTTGACCTTACATAAAGAACGCGTCGTTGCGTGTACGCCTTTGGGAATAATGAAAATGTTGGAAAGTGAAGGCGTAGACCTTTGTGGAAAACGCGCGGTTGTGCTCGGTAGAAGTGATACGGTGGGAAAACCGATGGCAATGCTACTGTTAAACGCCAACGCGACGGTTACTATTTGCCATAGCAAAACGACGGATTTGAAAGAAATATGTAAAACGGCGGATATACTTGTATCCGCAATCGGTAAAGCAAAATTCGTTACGGCGGATATGGTCAAGGAGGGCGCTGTGGTGATTGACGTGGGTATGAACCGCGACGAAACGGGTAAGCTTTGTGGCGACGTGGATTTTGACGCAGTCAAGGATAAGGCAAGTCTTATCACTCCCGTCCCTGGCGGTGTAGGACCTATGACCATAACAATGCTTATGTATAATACTTGTATAACGGCGTTTAAGGAGTAAAAAAGATTGAGTAGTTTTAATCTTCGTTATCAGAATTATTTATCTACGTTTGAAGAATACTTGAAAGGCTATTTGGACAAGCTGAATACCCGACCGACGGTGCTTGGTGAGAGTATGAAATATAGCCTAATGAACGGTGGAAAACGGATACGGCCCGTGTTAGCGCTTGCCGTTGCGGATACACTGTCGCTGGATAAAGCGGAAATATTACCGTTTGCGTTAGCGCTGGAAATGATTCACGCGTATTCGCTTGTGCACGACGATTTACCGGCAATGGATAAAGACGATTTCCGTCGTGGAAAGCCTTCTTGTCATAAAGCGTTTGGCGAGGCAAACGCGATTTTGGCGGGCGACGGGCTTTTGAACGAGGCGTATGCGCTTTGTTTTCAAGAGAGTATGAAAGGGGAAAAATACGCCTTGGCGTCCAAGGTCTTGAACGAATGTGCAGGCGTATACGGTATGATAGCCGGTCAATCGGCGGATATGCAATTTTCGCAAAGCGAAAAAGAAATCACGGAAGACGAGCTTTCCTATATTTACGAGCATAAAACGGGAAAACTGTTGCTTGCGCCCGTGGTCATTGCAGGGATTTTAAGTGGGGATAAGTATTATTTATCCTTAGAACGTTTTGGGAAATTGCTCGGTAGACTTTTCCAAATGACGGACGATATTTTAGACGTTACGGGAAGTTTTGACGAGCTTGGGAAATCTATCGGAAAAGACGAAGTGGAAAACAAGCTTACCTGCGTTCGTTTATACGGTTTGGAAGGTGCGAAAATTCGCGCGGATATGTGCGCAAGCGATTGCCACGCCGTCTTAGAAGGTGTAGAAGGGGACACGAGCTTTCTCCACGATTTAGTGGATTTTGTGCGTACACGCAGTAAATAAGCGTGTTTTGGGAGAATTTATGTTAAAAAAGTTGCAAAATTCGTCCATTAAGGACTGCAATAGAAGTGAATTAAACGTCGTATGCGACGAATTGCGCCGTGTGGTTTATGAAACGGTTATGCAATGCGGTGGGCATTTGGCGTCGAATCTTGGTTCGGTGGAATCCACCGTTGCTCTTTTTTACGTGTTTGATTTTCCCAACGATAAAATCGTATTCGACGTAGGGCATCAATGCTATGCGTATAAGATTTTAAGTGGTCGCTTAGAGCAATTTTCAACGCTTAGAAAAGCCGGCGGAATTTCAGGTTTCCCCAAGCGCAACGAAAGCGTATACGACGCTTACGATACGGGACATGCAGGTACTTCCGTGTCCGCATGTATCGGTTTAGCAAAGGCGCGCGACTTGCTCGGTGAAAAGCGGAACGTCATTGCGTATATCGGCGACGGCTCGTTTAACAACGGTTTGGTTTACGAGGCGCTTAGTAGCTTAAAAATTCTTAATACGAATATTTTGATTATTTTGAACGACAACGGTATGTCTATATCCCCGACGGTCGGCGGTATGTACGATATTTTATCCGAGATTAAGGGAAATACGCAGTCGGAAAATATTCGTCTTTTGGAAAACTTTGGTTTGACGTATTTAGGCGTAAAAGACGGTAACGACGTAGATGAAATGGTGGACGCGCTTACCGAGGCAAAATCCCTTTTGGAAAACGGTTCGGTACTTCTTCATATTGCAACGAAAAAAGGGAAAGGTTACGAGTTCAGCGAAGAACATCCCACGAATACGCACGGTGTACCGCCCGTAGGTTCGCCTAAGGATAGAGAGTATTCCGAAGTTTTAGGGGAGTGTCTTTGTGATTTAGCGCAAAAAAACGATAAAATTACCGTCGTTTCCGCCGCTATGAAAGAAGCCTTGGGGCTTAGTGAATTCTTTGAAAAATACCCTGAAAGAGCGTTTGACGTAGGTATTTGCGAAGAGAATGCGTCCGTGCTTTGTGCGTCTATGGCAACGGGTGGATTAAAACCTTACTATGCGATTTATTCCACTTTTTTACAGCGTGCATTCGACGAAATTATCCATGATATTTGCGCGCAGGATACCGCCGTTACGTTTTGTATAGACCGTGCCGGTATTTCAGGTGCGGACGGGGAAACGCATCAAGGGGTTTTTGATTTGTCCTATCTTTCGCTTATCCCGAATTTAACGATTGCCGTACCCAAGGATACCGAAGAATTGAAAGCGTTTATGGAATTTAGTGAAACGTATACTCATCCGCTTGCCATTCGTTATCCGCGCGCGGGAAAAGTATTGTTTGATACGCCTAAAACGCAGATTCAAGTAGGTAAATGGGAATATTTGCACCGTAAAGACGAAAATAAGAGCGCGAAAGTCACGGTAATTGCGACAGGCGAGCGTTGTTTAATAATCGCTATGAAGGTCTTGCAGAATTTACAAAAGCTCGGTATGGATTTTGACGTCGTGAACGCTCGATTTGTAAAACCCTTAGATACGGAGCTGTTGCGTAATTTAGATAGCGAATATATCGTAACGCTGGAAGATAACGTATTTTTAGGTGGTTTTGGCGCAATGCTCGACGGCGTAATTATGCAAAGCGGAAAAGCTTGTAAGGTGAAAAATTTTGCCTATCGCGACGAGTTTATTCCCCAAGGCAAAATCGGGGATTTGCAAAGCGAATACGGCGTAAATTGTAAAGAAATCGAAGAATATTTGCTGGAAATTTTACAATGAGAGCGGATAAATATTTTGCGGATAAATTCGGTTCGCGCACCAAGTCCGCGGAAGCGATTGAAAAGGGTTTGGTGCTTGTAAACGGCAAACCTATTCGTTCCAAGGACGAAATCAAGGCAACGGACGAAATTACTTTTATTCAGCCGACGGAGTATTTTGTGTCTAACGGTGGTTATAAATTAGCCAAAGCTTTGCAGTCGTTTCATATTGATTGTAAGGATAAAATTTTTGTAGATATAGGGGCGAGTACGGGTGGTTTTACCGATTGT
>JAFVOG010000008.1 GCA_017505945.1 Clostridia bacterium | reverse complement strand
ATTACTTCGCCCGACGGTAGAGTGCTTGGTAAGATGGGGCATAGCGAACGTATCGGAGACAACCTGTATAAGAACGTCGAAGGCAACTTCGATATGAAGATTTTTGAAAGTGGCGTAAAATATTTCAAATAGCACTAACGAAAATACGTAAAAGGAGGGGAGAGTTATGATTGATTTGCATACGCATATATTGCCGAATATGGACGACGGAGCGTCCAGCGCACAAGTCTCGGCACAGCTTTTGCAAATGGAATTTGAACAGGGCGTAACGCAAGTGGCGCTCACCCCTCACTATTACGGTAGGCGCTCGGTGGACGAGTTTTTAACAAAACGCAAAAAAGCGCTGGACAGCATTATGCAATACGTGCCCAAGGAAATGAAAGTAATCGTCGGAGCGGAAGTGCTTTTGACGGGCGTAAACGACCCTACGGACGACGCGCTGTGCGCGCTTGCTATTGAAAATACGAAATACGTGCTTTTCGAACTACCGTTTCAAAGATGGCGCGAAAGCTTGTTAGAACGCATTGCGGATTTCATAGAAGAAACGGGCTATACACCGATTATTGCGCACGTAGAACGGTACGTAGAAGCCTTGAAAAACCCGTCCGTTTTAACGTATTTAGCTGAACTTGGTTGCTTAATCCAAGTCAATGCATCTGCGTTTTTGGATAAGCGTATGAAACGGTTTGCGTTTGCACTGCTTAAAAAAGGTTTGGTGCATTGTATCGGTACGGACGCGCATAATTTGGAAAATCGCACGGTAGATTATGCGGAAGCGAAGTGCGCGATAGAAAAGAAAGGAATGCTTGCGGAATGGAACGGCATACAGTGGTGTATGCAAAAGGTGGTAAACGGAGAACGCGTTTTATTGCCGTGTAAAACGGTGCGCAAGTTCGGCACTTGGTATTTCTAATTTGGTAAAAAATACACCTGAAAAGCAGTTGTATTTTTATGGAAAACCTGATATAATAAAGAAAAGAAAAATAAAAGGAGAACACGACAATGGCAAAAATTACTGCGGATACGTTAATTGCAGATTGCTTACAAATCAACCCCAACGCTCCCGAAATTTTGATGTCGGCGGGTATGCATTGTTTCGGATGTGCTATGGCGCACGGTGAAACGGTTGCGGAAGCGGTTGCCGTACACGGCGAAGATTTGGATGCGCTTTTGGCAAAACTCAACGAAGGCTTAGAAGACTAACGAAAGCAAAAAAGGACGAGAATTTTTTTTCTCGTCCTTTTTATATGCAGGGGGCAGGTATGCGATAACGGCTGATAGAGTGTACCCGTGTACGCGTATGAAAAATTGTATTATTTTATAATACGCGCGTAAAAATAGTTGCGTATTTATAAAAAATATGCTATACTACGAAAGCAAATAACGTAAGGCCCTATCGTCTAGCGGTTAAGCCGAGCTACCCGTTAAGAAAAGCATTGATAATGCTTTTTAGGGGCGAGTTAAGTGAACGGCGATAGGTAGCCGTGAACGCGACCAAACGCAAAGGACAGCTTTGCGCGCGACCAGCACCCTCTCACGGTATCCAGGTAGCCGGTTGTAAAAAAGAAAAATGATAAAAACAAAAGGCCCGTTCGTCAAGCGGTTAAGACACCACCCTCTCACGGTGGGTTCACGAGTTCGAATCTCGTACGGGTCACCACAATGATAAAAGGATAGGCACACGCCTATCCTTTTTAATAATCCGTTTTACCTAATAAATAATCTATGCTGACCGAAAACAGGTCGGCAATTTTTATTAGCATATCAAAATCGCATTCACGTTTTCCGTTTTCCCAGTAGGAAATAAGTCGAACGGATACGTTTAATTTTTCCGCAAGTTGTGTACGTGTAAGATTAAATTCTGTTCTTAAAGTTGACAATCTTTCAAAAAATATATTTTTCATATTAGTATTTTAGAACAAATTGTTCCAAAATACTTGACTTGGAACAAAATGTTCCGTATAATATAGATAGTATTATATATTTGTCCAAAATGTATTTGCATATTGACAAAAATATAATATAATGTTAATATAAAAGAAAAGGAGATAAGCTAATGCAAGAAACAATTCAACACGAAAAATACGGTACGATTACGTATAGGGAAAATGCTTGGTCGGGGAAAAAAGAAATCGTTTTCAACGAAACGCTATTATTAAAGAAGGAAAAAAACGTTTACATATATAAACCCGACGAAAATACGGACGTTACAGTAAAAAGTAAAGGGTCTTTCCTTACGGGTGTAACGCTTGACGTGGAAGGGGAAAGCATCAAGGTTATTCCTGCGCCGAAATGGTACGAAGTGGTTTGCTCTGTGCTGATTTTTATGTTTACGGTGATATGGGGGAACAGTGTATATCTTTGTTCTATACTTCCTATCGTAGGTGGGGCAATTGGTGGTGGTATAAGTGGTGGTGCTACCGTTGTCAGTATATTCTTAATGAAGAAATCGAAAACAATTGGTAAAAAATTGTTAATGTGGCTTATAACGTTTGTGGTAAGCGTTATGCTTTGCGCACTTATTGGTTTTGGGTTGATTTCCCTTTTGAAATAAAAAATAAGGAAGTAAAAAAGATGGACGTGTATATTATAACGCCCATCTTTTTTATTAAATAAAATCATATTTTTTTCAAAAATTTGGTATAAAACGTTTGACAAAAGCATATTTCATAGTATATAATATTCGTGGAATTAGCAATGGCTAACAAGATTGTTTTGAGGCGGTAGTATGGATTTAAGCGTTGCGGAAATCGGTAAAGAATACGTTATTTCCCGTATTGAAACGGACGACGAAGAATTAAACGCATTTTTGTTTTCGCTCGGCTGTTATAGCGGTGAAAAAATTACCGTAATGTCTAAAAGAAAAAGCGGATGTACCGTCGTGATTAAAGATGCAAGATATAATATCGACATCCAGCTTGCCAAAGCCATTATCGTATAAAAATAATCAGTCGATTATTTTTTTGGAATTGTGTTAGCAAAGGCTAACGAATAATGTGCGTTTGATTACAATAGGATAACCAAGACGACTTTGCAAGGAGATATTTTATGAGAATTGCTTTAACGGGCAACCCCAACAGCGGTAAAACGACAATGTTTAACGCGCTGACGGGGCGAAACGAAAAAGTGGGCAACTGGGCGGGGGTTACCGTCGAGAGAAAGGAACACAAAATCAAGAAAAGTTTTTGCGGTGGCGAAGACGAACTTATAGCAGTGGACCTGCCTGGTGCGTATTCTATGTCGCCGTTTACTTCGGAAGAAAGTATAACGTCCGCGTACGTCAAAAACGAAAAACCCGACGTGATTATCAATATTGTGGACGCCACGAATTTAAGCCGTAGCTTGTTTTTTACGACGCAGTTATTAGAGTTGGGTATTCCCGTAGTCGTAGCGTTGAATAAAGCGGACGTAAACAAAAAGAAAGAAACGGTAATCGACGTAGCGACGCTTGCGGATAAGTTGGGCTGTCCTATCGTGGAAACGGTATCTACTTCGGCATCGGGATTGAAAACGGTAGTAAAGACGGCGAAAGAGCTTATCGGCAAAACGCAAACGGCTCCGTTCGTGCAAGGGGATATCGACCTTACGGATAAAAAAGTAGTAGAAGAAGCGGATAGAAAACGTTTTGATTTCGTAAAGGAAATCGTTGGTGCGGTGGAAACGCGTAAAGTACTGACTAACGAGAGAAACTGGCAAGACAAGGTGGATGCCGTACTTACAAACAAATGGGCAGGCCTTCCTATCTTTGCGCTTGTGATGTTCCTTGTGTTCGGCATTTCGCAAGCTTGGGTAGGCCCGTGGATTGCGGATACGTTCGTAGGTTGGCTGGAAATGGGGCAAGAATGGGTAGCAGGTGCGCTTGGCGACGGCATTTGGGCGTCGATTTTGGTGGACGGCGTAATCGGTGGTGTAATCGCCGTTATCGGATTCTTACCGCTGGTTATGGTAATGTATTTCCTAATTGCACTGTTAGAAGATTGTGGTTATATGGCGCGCGCGTCCGTCGTACTCGACCCGATTTTTAAGAAAGTAGGGCTTTCGGGAAAATCGATTATCCCGTTCGTTATCGGTACGGGTTGTGCAATCCCCGGCGTTATGGCTTGCCGTACGATTAGAAACGAAAGAGAAAGACGGGCGACGGCTATGCTTACGCCGTTTATGCCTTGTGGTGCTAAACTTCCCGTTATCGCATTGTTTGCAGGCGTGTTCTTTGCGGATTCCGCTTGGATAGGCGTAACCATGTATTTTGCCGGTATCGCTATCATTTTGGGTTGTGCGTTGCTGATTAATTTGCTTACGGGCTATAAAAACAGAAAATCGTTCTTTATTATTGAACTTCCCGAATATAAATTCCCAAGCCTTTGGGGCGCGTGCAAATCTATGCTTGCTCGCGGTTGGGCGTACATAGTCAAAGCAGGAACGATTATCCTTGTATGTAACTTTGTCGTACACGTAATGCAAACGTTCAACTGGACGTTCCAAGTGGTAGATGCCAACGAATCGATTTTGCACGACGTAGCAACGCCGTTTGCATACGTGATTGCACCCGTTGTCGGCGTTGTGGCTTGGCAACTTGCAGCTGCTGCGGTTACGGGCTTTATCGCAAAGGAAAACGTAGTGGGCACGATTGCCGTTTGCTACGGAATTACCAACTTTATCAACGTGGACGACCTCGTGTTGGAAAGCGGTGCTACGGAAGTGGCAATGATTATGAAGATTACGAAGGTTGCGGCGCTTGCATATTTGATGTTCAACCTGTTCACGCCCCCTTGCTTTGCGGCAATCGGCGCTATGAATAGTGAAATCAAAAGTCGCAAATGGCTGTGGGCAGGTATCGGTTTACAGTTCGCGGTGGGCTTTACGGTATCCTTCCTTACCTTCTTTTTCGGAACGTTGTTCACGGGCGCAAACTTCGGCGCGGTGTGGATGCCGATTGTAGGGTGGCTGATAGTAGCGGGAATCGTCGCGGTGATTACGGTACTCGTTATTAAGAAACAAAAACAATTAAAAGCGGAATACGCGCTGAGCAGTCAAGCCAAAGTGGCGTAAGAAAAGGAGAGCGGTATGGGCGCAGGTGAAATTATTGCTATCGTGATTATTGCGCTTGTAATCGTTGGCGCGACGGGGTACATCAAAGCGAAAAAAAGCGGAAGAAAATGTATCGGTTGTCCCGACGGAGTGGCTTGTAAGTCGCAAAGCGGTGATAAAAAGTGTGGCGGATGTAATGGAAATTGTAGCTGTTGCAGTCAAACGCAACCTGAAATGCAAGACGTACAAGAAGAATAAGAAAACGGGCGCAAGCCGTGCTTGCGCCCGTAATTTTTTACAAAAAATTGCGTTTGGGCTTTACAAAAGGAAAAAAATAGGGTATAATAGGTATAATCTTACCAAACAAGCGGAGAATACCTATGAAATATCACGAATCCGAAGAAATGTATTTGGAAACGATATTGTTGTTAAAGAAGAAAAACGCCACGGTGCGTTCGATTGATATTGCGACGGAACTCGACTATTCCCGTCCCAGTGTTTCGCGTGCAGTCAATTTATTGCAAAACAACGGGTATATCGTGATAGCGAAAAACGGGGAAATCCAGTTTACCGAAGCAGGACAACAAAAAGCAACGGAAATTTACGAACGCCACCATATCATAACCGACGTGCTAATCAAAATCGGTGCGGATAAGGACGTCGCGGAAGATAACGCTTGCCGTATTGAACACGTCATATCCCCCGAGCTTATGCAGGTATTAAAAACGTATTTGAATGAATAAAGCAAAACCCCTTACTGTATGGTAAGGGGTTTATCGTATAGACAATGCACAAATGGAAACAATAATAACAAGGAGTAAGAACAATATGAATATCACTGACAACGTGCGCTACGTAGGCGTAAACGATTACGATATTGATTTATTTGAAGGGATGTACGTCGTGCCAAACGGTATGGCGTATAATTCGTACGTCGTTTTGGACGAAAAAATTGCCGTTATGGATACGGTGGATAAGCGTTTTCAAAAGGCGTGGTTGGATAATGTAGAAAGCGTTTTACAGGGGAAAGAGCCCGATTATTTAATTGTACAGCATATGGAGCCTGACCACTCGGCAAATATTTCGGCGTTTGCAAAGCGGTATCCAAGCGCTATAATTGTGGCAACCCGCCAAGCGTTTGTGATGATGCAAAATTATTTTGGAACGGACTATGCGGAAAAACGGCTTGTTGTTGGCGACGGGGATACCCTTTCGTTGGGTGGACGTACGCTTAGTTTTGTAACCGCGCCTATGGTCCACTGGCCGGAAGTAATGATGACCTTTGACGATAAGGACAAAATTTTGTTTTCGGCGGACGCGTTTGGGAAATTTGGCACGACGGATACGGACGAAGAATGGGCTTGCGAGGCAAGGCGGTATTATTTCGGGATTGTAGGCAAATACGGGGTACAGGTACGCAACGTTTTACAAAAAATCGCAAATTTGGGCGTAAAAACGATATGCCCGTTGCACGGCGTCGTATTGCAAGAAAATGTACAAGATTATATGTCGTTGTATCAAACTTGGTCGGGGTACGAAGCGGAAGACGAAGGCGTATTTATTGCCTATACCAGCGTGTACGGCAACACGAAAAAAGCGGTGGAATTGTTAGAGCTTGCATTAAAAAAGCGCGGTGTAAAAACGGTAGTTTGCGACTTGGCGAGAAACGACAGGGCGGAAGCGGTAGAAGATGCGTTTCGCTATTCAAAAACGGTATTTGCGACGACGACGTACAACGGCGAAATTTTCCCGTTTATGCGTGAGTTTATTTATGATTTATGCGAGCGGAATTTCCAAAATAAAACGGTAGGCTTTATAGAAAACGGGAGCTGGGCGCCTATGGCGGGGCGTGTGATGCGTGAACGCTTGGACAAGTGTAAAAACTTGCAATTTGTCGAACCCGTCGTTACAATTTTTTCGGCGGTAAAGGACGAAAACGTGCAACAAATCGAGGCTTTGGCGGACGCGCTTTCATAAGTTGAAAATTATACCGTTTTTCTTGTAAAAATTTCCCTTTACCCCCTTGACAGTTTATACTTTCTTTGTTAAAATATATGTAACAGTTTGATTTTTCTATCAAAAATTAAAAGGTAATGAAGGAGAAAAGAAAGATGAAAACGGTAAAAGACAAGTATTTGGTAGTTGGGGCGGACTTTGCGGGTTTCCCCTTGAAAGAAGTGGTTGTTGAACACTTGACGAAGAAGGGTTGGAAAATCCTTGACCTCGGCGTTAAAAAAGACAGCGACCCCAACGATACCGATTTGATGTTCCACAGAGTAGGTCTTCGCGTTGGTGCGGAAATTTCCGAAGGCAACTATGAAAGAGCGTTGTTGTTCTGCGGTACGGGTATGGGTATCCATATAGCGGCAAGCAAATGCCCCCACGTTCACGCTGGCGTTGTTGAAAGCTTGCCTGCGGCAATGCGTGCAATCACAGGTAACGGCGTAAACGTACTTGCAATGGGTGCATTCTACGTAGCTCCCCAAACGGCTTGCGACATTGCAGACGCATACCTTGCAAACAACCTCGGTAGCGGTTGGGAATGGTGGCATAACTTCTACGAATTCCACAAACTTGCCATTGACGAGTTGGAAGCGTTCGACTATGAAGAATACAAGAAGAACGGTTTCAAGGTAAACAAACTTGGCGATTATGATTTGACGTTGGATTTCGATAAGAAACCTGAATAATCAGCATAGAAAACGCTACTGCGCGAAAAGCAAATTTTGCTTTTTCGCGCAGTTTTTTTATTGTCAAATGCTTGACATATATATTTAACTTTGTTAGAATATATAAGATAGAATAGGAGTATTCTGTTAAGAAGGAGTCGAAATACATAAAAATGGATAAGTCAACGGCAAAATTAAGGGAACAATTACAAGCGGATTTGACGGACTATCAAGCTATCCCTTTTTGGAGTTGGAATAACGATTTGGACGAAGAACGTCTCGTTCAACAAATCGAAGATATGAAATCGGTGGGCATCGGTGGATTCATTATGCACGCTCGCACGGGTTTGACTACGGAATATCTCGGCGAAAAATGGTTTTCGTGTGTGGACGCGTGTTTGAAAAAAGCTAAAGAACTGGGCATGAACGCGTGGATTTACGACGAAAATGGTTGGCCCAGCGGTTTCGTGGGCGGTAAGCTTTTGGAAACGGAAGCGTATCGTGCGCAATTTTTGCGCTATGCCGTAAAGGAAGAATTCGACGCGTCTGCATTTGGCGTGTACGTGGAAACGCAATCGGGCTATACCCGTGTTTTTTCCGCGCAACAAGGGGTAGAAAAATACCACTGCGTATATCGTATGATTTCCCCCGCGAACACGGATATTCTCGACCCTGCCGTGGTGGATGCGTTTATCGAAATGACGCACGAAGAATATTATAAGCGTTTTGCGGATAGCTTTGGGAAAGAGCTTGTTGGGTTCTTTACGGACGAACCGCAATATTACCGTGCGGAAACGCCTTTCCCCCGTTTGATTGCAAAAGAATTTAAGGAACGTTTTAACGAAGACGTTATAGACGGGCTTGTGTATTTATTCCTTCACGACGAAAGGGGTTATGCGTTTAGAGAAAAATACTATCAAGTATGTAACTATTTGTACGTAAACGTATTCTACAAAAAACTGTACGACTGGTGTACCGCACACAACTGTAAGCTTACGGGGCATTCGGTAGAAGAGCCTAAATTGTTTACACAAATGTGGGGCGGTGCGGCTTGTATGCCCACGTACGAATACGAACATATCCCTGGTATGGACTGTTTGGAACGCGATTGTAGCAGTGAAACGGCGGCAAAACAAGTAGGTAGCGTAGCGCAACAGCTTGGCACGAAACAAGTATTGACGGAAACGTTCGGTTGTGCAGGTTACGACGCAACGCCACAAGAGCTGAAACACCTCGGCGAATATCAATATTTTAACGGCGTAAGCTTGCTTTGCCATCACTTGTATCCGTACTCGATGGTAGGGCAAGGCAAAACGGACCATCCGCCCGTATTCTCCAAGCACGGCAACTGGTGGGAAGGGTTCAAAACGTTTAACGACCATTTTACGAAACTTGGGTACATTATATCCAACACGAAAGAAAAATACGACGTACTGGTTATTCACCCGATGCGCAACGTATATTTGGAGTTTATCCGTAAGGAAGATAGAACGAGCGTAGAAGAATTGCAAACGGCGTACGAAGAATTTATTTTAGAAATGCGCAAGTACGGCGTGCAATATCAGTTTGCCGACGAAACGATTTTGCAACGTCACGGCAAAGTGGTTGGGGATAAAATTATTATCGGGAATTGCGAATACGATACCGTTATCGTACCGCTTATGGATACCATATCCAAAAACACGTTGGACGTTTTACAACAGTTTAAGGGTAAAATGTGGGTGCAAAAACAGCCCAAGTACGTTGACGGGGTAAAGGCGGATATTTGTTTGCCATCGACAACTACGTTTGAAGAAATCGTACAAAACGCACAAATTCAATTCTATTCGGAAGATAGAAAATGTGCTATCACGTCGAGAAGCGGTGAAATCGGGGATTACGTGTTTATTAAAAACTATTCCCGTACGGAAAGTGCAACGATTAAGATGCAAGGCGTTGCGGAAGAATACAAGGCGTTGGATTTGGAAACGCTTACGGTAAAGAATATCGCCAATGAATGCGTTTTGCCTAAGTGTGGAAGCTTAATTTTGATTAAGGACGAAACAGCGAAAGAAGTTAAACCCGTGCCCGTCGTAGAAGACGTTACCGCAAACTTTGCCGTTACGGATATTACGGAAAACTATCTCGTACTCGATTATGCACAATACAGCTTTGACGGAAAAGAGTATAGTAAAGTGTATCCTTTACCGCAACTGTTTGATAAATTGCTCCGCGCGGATTATAAGGGTAAACTGTTTATTAGACACACCTTTACTACCAACGACGTTATGCCGTTAAAACTCGTTATGGAAGGGGGCAAATACCTTTCCGTTACGCTGAACGGTAACGAAGTTTCTTTCTACGAAAGTGCGTTTGATTTTAACTTTATCGAAGGGGACGTTTCCGCTTTTGTAAAGAAAGGCGAAAATGAGCTCGTGTACGAACTGGATTATTATCAACACGACGGCGTGCATTTTGCTTTGTACGACCCTCTTGCTACGGAAAGTTTGCGAAATTGCCTGTATTACGATACGCATATTGAAAACGTGTACTTAAAAGGCGCTTTCACGTTAGACAAGGATTTTGTAATGTCGGCAAGAACGCAAATGCCTGCCGTTTGCGGTCAGTTGCAACAACACGGCTATCCGTTTTTTAAGGGTGCGGTAACCTTGCAAGGCGAATACGATTACGACGGGGTAGGTACGCGTACACTTGCGCTTAGAGGGCGCTTTGCTATGGTCGTTGCTTGCATTAACGGAAAAACGTTTGATATTACGATGGATATCGAAAAGGACGTAACGGAATATTTGCAAAAAGGCAAAAACGCTATTACGTTGCAAGTCCGTTCCAGCTTACGCAACCTGTTTGGACCACATCATTTTGCGCACAATCCCGAACCTATGGGCGTTGCGCCCACGAAATTCACGTTCCGTGGAGATTGGACGGAAGACGGGTGTGAGGATTATACGGACGCGTATAACTTCGTAGCGTTTGGCGTAGATGCTATTGAAATGATAGACGAAAAATAACGTGAAATTAGACGGCGGTTTTCCAAAAAGGGAAACCGCCGTAAAAATATAAAAATAGGCGATGGAATAAGCCTAAAAAAGTTTGACAAGCCGAGATATATTTGTTATAATGTATGCGTTTGAAACCAAATCGAGGCGTAGCGCAGTTGGTAGCGCGCATGGTTCGGGACCATGAGGTCGTGGGTTCGAATCCCGTCGCCTCGACCAAGCCCCCGTGAAAATCATTTGATTTTCACGGGGGTTACTTGTTTTATTTTAGCGAGATTTTATATAAGTACTTTTCTATATTCACTATTTGTCAAAACGTTTAATTGTCGCCTTTTACTATTAGGTGGATACGATTCAACGCAACAGTTAAAAAAATGCTTTCAT